>MNUV01000011.1 GCA_001871235.1 Candidatus Falkowbacteria bacterium CG1_02_41_21 | reverse complement strand
GTATCCAGACGATATGATATTGATTGTGGTAGATGACGTGAGCTTGGCGGAAATATTTCATGCTTACATTATAGCAAGGAATTGAAGATAGTGGATATGCCGCTTATCCACGGCCTAATGGCCGTGGTTTTGCCCTGGAATTGGGCATATAAAAGCCACTTAACAAAGTGGCTTTTTTCTTTTTATAATTCTTTTAATCCTAATACTCAAATTCCCAGCCATCGTTGCTTGAATTAATCTTTCCTTTAACGACCAAGCCGCTGGCCTTAGCATGTCCGCCCCCGCCGAAAATAGCTGCCAGGCGAGAGATATCAATGGCCGGGTCACTGGTGCGCAAACTGGCTTTTATTTTTCCGTCCGATTCTTCACGGAATAAAATTACACCTTTGACTCCGCCCAGATTGCTTAGGAAGCCGACAATATCGCCAAAAATATCATTGCTCGCTTCATCCAACCCTACGGCCTGAGTGGCTTCATTGATTTCTTCTTGGGTTAAGACGGAAACTGCCAGGTTGTATTTGGAATTTACTTTTAGATTCTTCAAAGCTAAGCCCCACAATCTCATAGAGGTCAGGTTTTTATTTTGCAGAGTATTTTGAAAAATTTTAGGCAGTTGGGCTCCGGATTGTAGCATCTCGGAGGCGATGTTAATAGTGTCTTCGCTGGTGGAGGGATAGAGAAAGTTTCCGGTGTCGGCCAAAATTCCGGAGAGCAGGAGATTAGAAAGATTTTTGTTGATAGCAATATTGTTTATTTTCAAAAAGTGATATAGGACTTCCGTGGTTGAAGCCAGGTGGGGCAAACGAATCTCAAGATCGGCAAAATGATCAACCGGCGGATGATGGTCAAATTCAATTACCTGAATTTTTGACTTATTCCGATTGTGCAAAGCTTCGGCCAACCCAGTCCGATTAATAGCCCCGCAATCCAAAATCAAAACTAAATCATAGTCGTTGAAAGAAAAGCCTAATGGCAACTTGGAGTGGACTCTTTCGGCGTGAGGCAAAAAATCAAAAATATTATCATCTTTATTTTGGGCATAGGCCAAATAATTTTTATTTAAACCTTCAACCAGCTCAATCATAATCCCAACTGAAGACAAGGCATCAATATCGGGATGTAAGTGTGATACTATTAATATGTTGTCGGCCGCCAAAATTTGTTGATAGGCCCGTCGGCAATAATTTAAATATTCTTCGTTCATATACATAAAATGCCCGCACTTCGGGCATTTTTTATTAATCTTTTTTCAAGCACTCAATCTCGGCTTCCTCCTCAGCGATGGCCTGTTCAATAATACCGGCCTCTCTTTCGGTGACATCCAAATCCCAAGTAATTTTCGGTATGTGGTGGATAGTGGTTCTTTTCTGAAGCAGCTTGACAATTAGTCCGCTTTTGGCTCGAAGAGCTCTGAGCGCCGTGCCAGCGAGCCTGTCCGGCAGTACTGAAACGCCGACCCGGGCATATTTGAGGTCGTCAGAGCAATAGACATAAGACACGGTGACCAAGATATTCCTTAATTCCAGTTCTTTGTTGAGAATATTGGCCAATTCATGTTTTAGACCTTCATTAATTTGAGCTATGCGGGAAGCCATGATTTACATTTTATTTATAATCTCCTCTTCAGTATAAACATTGAGGACGTCACCTGCTTGGACCACCGGACTGCCCTCATATTGCAAACCGCATTCTTGATCTTGCGCCACGGTTTTGACGTTTTGTTTTCCGGACTGCAATCTAACCAATTTACCTTTAGCGATAATATCTTTGTCGCGCAGCACTTCCACTAAAGTGTCATTTACTATTTGACCGTCTAAAACTTTGCCGCCTAAGATCTGAAAGCCCTTCTCAGTTCTAAAAACAACCAAGACCTTCAAACGGCCCAAATCCTTTCGGACTAAGTCAGCCTTTACCATCTCTTGCATTTGGCCTTTAATATCTTTAATCAAATCGTAAATAATCGTATAAAGATTAACGGAAATTTGTTTTTCGCGCAACAAAATCTCGGTTTGAGGCTGAATTTTAACGTTAAATCCTACAATTTGAGCGCCACTATCTTCGGCTCGTTTCACATCGCCCTCGCTGATATTGCCCAGACCCTTGGATAATATTTTGACTCTGACCTTATTATTATTTAATTTCATCAGCGACTCTTCAATCGCTTCCGCCGAACCCAAAACATCACTTTTAATAATCAGGTTTAACTTAGCCGCCTGATCATCGGCATCTTCTTTGGCGGTCACCGCTTTGTTAATGGCTGAATTGGCAGAAGCAATTTTTTTAATCTTAATTTTCTCGCCCTCGCCGACTTCCAGCATATCGCCGACTTCCGGTAAAATTTTTAACCCTAAAATTCTAACTGGAGTAGAAGGACCAGCCGCGGCAATAATTTCTCCTTTATAATTTTTTAAAGCCTTAACCTTGCCATAAATAACATTGTTAAAACATAATTGGTCTCCGACTCTTAAAGTGCCGTTTTGAACCAAAATAGTGGCTACCGGTCCGGCCCCTTTGTCCACCTTGGCTTCAATCACCGTCCCAACAGCACCCGCACCCGGATTAGCTTTTAAATTATCCGCTTCAGTTTCAGCCACTAAAAGTAGCATATCCAGTAACTCATTAATGCCTTTCCCTTCTTTGGCCGAAACTGGAACACAAATCGCCTTCCCGCCCCAATCTTCCGGATTGATATTTAATTGGGTAGATAATTCTTGTTTAGTTTTATTAATATCCGCACCCGGTTTATCAATTTTATTAATCGCCAGCACATAAGGAATTTTAGCGGCCTCAATAATGCGGAAAGCTTCCACCGTTTGAGGTTTGACGCCCTCATCGGCCGCCACCACTAAAATAGCAATATCGGCCACCTTGGCTCCCCGACTCCGCATAGCCGTAAAAGCCTCATGACCGGGAGTATCAATAAAAGTAATGGATTGATCATGATGCCGGACTTGATAGGCGCCAATATGCTGGGTAATCCCGCCCGCTTCACCCTCCACCACATTAGTGGTCCTAATAGCATCCAATAATTTGGTTTTACCATGATCAACGTGACCCATCACTACAATGACCGGAGAGCGTCCCGACATTTCCTTTTTATTTTCTTTCCGCAGTATCTGGTCTAATCTCTTTTCTTCCTTAACATCAGCCATTTCATCTTTAGCCGGGAGCGCCTTCACATCCAAATTTAGATCGGCGCCAATAATGGCGGCGGTATCAAAATCAATTCTTTCATTCATGGAAACAAAAATTCCGTTTTTCATCAACTCGCCCAGAACCTTACTGATCGGCAATTCGGTCCGAGAAGCAAAATCACGCACGGTAATAAAAGGGGGGATATTAATTTCTTTCTTAATAATCTCAACATCAGCGGCCTCCGCCTCCCTTTCTTTATCCTCGGCCGCCCTCTTTAATTCTATCTGATGCATTAATGCCGGCCACTCTTTAATAATTCTTCGGGCGGTGTGGTTATCAACCTTAATGGCCTTTTGACCAATATTAAAACCCATCTGAGGTAACAGATCTTTTAGGTCTTGCGGATTAATCCGAAGGATACGAGCTAGTTCGGTAACATTCATAAAAAAATAATTAATTTCATTAAAATAATAATGGATTTTAGAATAATAGTCAATAAAATTCCATAATTTTTAACTCTTTATTAACACCTTATCCACAAAAAAATATTGTTTAATATTAGCCAAAACATTTAGAATAGTCCACGGTTTTCTAGACTTATCCCCTCTCTAAAATTAGAATTTATCTCTAAATTATTAAAGCCGGTCTGAAGCCGGCTTAATGATCATCTTTGTGGACCATAAGGGACTTGAACCCTTGACCTCTTCCATGCCATGGAAGCGCTCTAGCCAACTGAGCTAATGGCCCCTATTTACAAACTAAATATTAGACTGTTTTTAAATAATAATCAAGCCAATGCCAAAACAATCACTTGGTCTAAGGTACCAAAAAATAAAATATCTTTTACATCAAACCATTAACCCTTTCAAATAGGGTGATGATATAAATTATTGTATTCCAACAAATAAAAAATGATAGCAGAAAACCAAAAATAAAACTGGCAAAAACTGTCATAAAATTTTTGTCGACCGCAATCATTAATTTGTTTTTGTTTAGACGCATATTTTTTATTTATTATCTACCTTTATTATAAAGCAAAACTAAAGGATTTACAAACGAAACATTGTGCCCCCACTACGAATCGAACGTAGATTTAGGACTTAGGAGATCCTTGTTTTATCCATTAAACTACGGGGGCATAATTGATACTACTTTTATTATTATACATTTTTCTCCTTTTGACAAATAAATTAAATTAACTTAAAATTATATTAAGCGTTAAATAAAAACTAAAGCTTTGCCAAAAATAAAAAGAAGGCAAACATTACATTTATGTTCAAAAAAGACCTTAAACCGGAGAGCTTCAAGGACGTCGAGACAATCATTGGAGAATCCATTAAAGTAAAGGGCAATTTCAATGGTAATGGTAACATTATTATTGACGGTTTTTTAGAGGGATCTCTTAAAACCAAGGGAAATGTTTTTATCGGCCCCAAAGCCAAAATTTCCGGCAGTGTTGAGGCCCAAGAAATCATCATTAATGGTGAAATCTCTGGGAATCTATCAGTCAAAGACTATTTGGCCATAGGAGAAACTGCTAAAATCAGCGGCGATATTGAATGCGGCCGGATCTCAGTTGATACTGGGGCGATAATTAACGGCAAATGCCAAATGGGTAAATACTCCCCCGTTGAAAAGGATATAGAAACTGACAACAAATAATAAAAACCACTACCTCCCTATCATTACTTTATGAATGTCTTTGTTTATGACGATTTTTTAAAGAAACACGCTAAAATCGTCAACAATATAGAAGTATTGTTACACAAACTTAATCTTAATGGTAAGATTGTGTATTTGGAATCCATCAGAAACATTAATGATCTTATCAAAGACGAAGTAAACAACGGGGCCAAAACAATCATAGCCGTTGGCAATAACCAAACAATCAATAAAGTCTTAAACGGAATGATGGGCGGTGGCAATAATTCTATTGCTCTGGGTATTATCCCAGTCGGCGATAATAATTCTATTGCCTCGGCCTGTGGAATTAGAAACGAGAAAGAGGCCTGTGACATTATTCTGGCTCGTCGCATAGAAAAAATAGACATTGCTTATGCCAATACCCTATATTTTATAGCCAATGCCAAAATCAAATCAAGAGGAACAACTCTAAAAATCCAGGATTTTTCTATTGATCAGACTGAAAATGGTGAAATTAACTTAATTAACATCTCCACCAAAAATTGTTCTGCGAAGAACATTTTAGCTGACCCTCAAGATGGTCAATTAAATCTATTTATAAACAACGGAAACAAAAAATATAGCTTATTATCAGTTAAAGAGCTAGAATTAGAGAATAACCGAAGCGAAAAACTCATAATCGACGAGTCTATAAAACTAGATGCTCCAGCTAAAATTGGAATAAGTGGCCGCCAAATTAACCTAATTGTTGGCAAAAACAGGGAATTTGATATAAATTAACATAAATGTTCTTCGTAGAACATTTTTAAAACCATGAAAGAAACATTAATAAACATCGCTAAAGCCTATGTGGGCGAATCCCAGGCCAGAAATCGCTACACTTTCTACGCTAAAATCGCCAAAAAAGAAGGTTATGAACAAATAGCCGAGATTTTTTTGACAACTGCCGAGCAAGAAAAAACTCATGCCAAACGCTTGTTTGAACATATTCAAGAATTAAAAGCCAACGATGAGGAACTTAAAATAGAGGTTTCGGTTCCCGCCGTCTATGGTACCACTGCTGAGAACCTCAAAGCCGCTATTGCCGGAGAAACCTATGAAACCACTGAAATGTACCCGACTTTCTCCAAAAAAGCCTTAGAAGAAGGGTATGAAGTCTTGGGAAAACGTCTGGCTGCTATGGCTATCGCCGAGAAAAACCATAAAGAAAAATATGAAAACTTATTAAAAAACTTAGAAGAGGGTACAACCTTTAAAAAGAATGAAGCGACATGGTGGGTTTGTCGAGAATGCGGCTATATTCACTTCGGTCCGGAAGCCCCGAAAAAATGTCCATCATGTGATCACCCTCAAGCCTATTATCAGGTTAAAGCCTAAAAAGCTACAAAAACAAAAAAAATGTTCTGCGAAGAACATTTTTTTAATATAAAAATCGGACAATACTTATTTAACTACTTCACCGTCAATCACCTTTTTTTCAACAATTTGAGCCTGCTCTTGATTATGCTTCTTAAAGACAATCAATTGTTGGACGGCGGTTAATAGGGTCACTATGAACCAATACATGGTTAGACCGCCCGGAAGAGTCCAACCAATAAACACAGTTAGGGCCGGCATAAAATAAAGCATTTGCTTGTTCATAATAGCGGCCATATCCTCATCTTTTGAACCTTCGGTTTTAATGGCCGCCTTTTTGGTTATCATCATCTTGGCTTGCCAAAATTGGGCTAAACCGGCTAGAATCGCCAAATAAATGTTGGGTTTAGACAAATCCAAAAACCCGAAAGCCATAGCATTAATCGCTTCCGGTCTTTCAATAAAAGGATAAACTAAGTTTAGTTTATTATTTAGACCATCTCTAAAAACTTGAAAAACCGCAATTAAAAAAGGTAATTGGATTAAAAGAGGCAAACAAGAGGAAAATGGATTAATCTTATGCTCCTTATAAAGCTGGATCATGGCCTGACCCTGCTTCTGCTTGTCATCTTTATACTCCTTTTTGAGAGCATTGATTTTGGGTTGTAAGTCCTGGAGAGATTTTTGCGCTTTGATGGATTTTTGCGACAATGGCCACAACACCGCCTTAATGACTATGGTTAGAAAGATAATGGCCAAGCCTAAATCATGGAAAGAAATAGTATTATAAAGAAATATCAGTAAATTTAAAATCGGTTGATAAAACACGGTTTGAAAAATGTGAGACATATAAAAAAATTAATTATAAATTATTTTAATGGATCATAGCCACCCTTATTCCAGGGGTTGCAACGCAAAATCCGATACATAGCCATAAAACCCCCTTTGACCACGCCATACTTTTGAATGGCTTGCAGACCATATTCAGAACAGGTGGGAGTAAAACGACAGAAGCCAAAGGGGAATAGATGCTTCATCGGTCCATGATCAAAAGATAAAGTCTTCTGATAAATTTTAATCATCTTAGCGGCAAATAAGCGCGGATAATACTGAAAGGTTCTGAAAATTTTCCACATAATTAGTTTTGATAAAAATTTAATTTTTTGAAAGCGGCTCTTAAAGCGGCTTTAATTTCTTCGTAATTTTTGGCTAATATTAAAGGAAAAACTACTATAACACAATCATAGCCCTTCTTGAGTAAGGGTTCGTCCAAGCGAATCGCCATTTTTATTCTCCGTTTAATTTTATTTCTGACTGTCGCTTTTTTGTTTACTTTAAGCCCAACTAAAACACCAAAACGATTATAATCTAAATTATTCGGAATCAGTTTGGCTCCTAAAATTTCTTGGTAGCTGGAGCGCCCCGCCTGGAACACCTTGTCAAAATCTTTATTTTTGCTTAAACGGTTGGATCTGTTAAACATTCTTTTGGATTATTTGGATAATTTGGCACGACCTTTGGCGCGACGGCGTTTTAAAACATCACGTCCGTCTTTAGTGCGCATACGCTTCAAAAAACCATGTTTTCTCTTGGCTCTTTTGGCATTCGGCTGGTAAGTTCTTTTGGTTGCCATATTTTTATACTTATTATATTAATAATGGATGGTAATAACCAAGTTATCATGTTTAAAGACAAAGGTCAATAAACAAAATGAATAAATCTTATTCACATTTTATGAACAAGTTAATAGCTTGCCCCTATCTTGTTATAATAATTTTTTTCTAATATAATAAAGTCATTGATTTTAAAATTTTGCCATTAGCGATCGGTTAACCAACCATTACTTTGGGCGCTCTCATTTTTATGGACAAAGAACAAATTTGGCAAGCTGTTTTAGGCGAAGTCGAAATAGGTTTGTCTCGTGTCAACTTCATCACTTGGTTTAAGGATACATTTATTTCTTTGTTTGAAAACGACAAGGTGGTGATTGGCGTTCCCAGTGAATTTGTCAAAAAATGGTTAGAAAATAAATTTTATAAGATAATCAAATCTTCTTTAGAAAAAATCGCCGGCCAAAAAATTAATGAAATTTATTATCAAGTAGAATTTAAAAAACTGGAAGCCATTAAAAAAATTAATAGCGGTGAAAAAAATGAAACGAAAAAAAGTATTAAAGAAGAACCCATAAAAACAGCCGAGGCTCCGAGTATTAATCGTTTCGGCTTAAACTCTAAATACCTGTTTGAAAATTTTATTGTCGGCAAAGCCAATGAATTGGCTCATGCCGCTTGTCGCGCCGTGATTAACAACCTGGGCAAGGTCTATAATCCGCTCTTTATCTATGGCGGCGTCGGCTTGGGAAAAACGCATTTGCTCCAAGCGATTGGTAATGAGCTCTCTAATCAAACCAATAAAATCCTTTATACTACCAGCGAAAATTTTACCAATAACTACGTTCAGGCCGTTAAGACCGGACACGGCAAAGATTTTAAAAATATTTATCGCGGCGTTGACCTCTTATTAGTCGATGATGTCCAATTTATGGGCGGGAAAGACGGCACCCAAGAAGAATTCTTCCACACCTTTAATGAACTGCACCAAAGCAACAAGCAAATCGTGATGACCTCAGACCGTCCGCCCAAATCTATCCCGGCTATTGAAAACCGCCTCATCTCCCGTTTTGAATCCGGCATGGTAGTAGACGTGGGCAAACCGGATATTGAAACTAAAATGGCTATTTTAGAGAAGAAGGCCGTGGAAAGGGGTTATTCATTTGATCGGGAAATTTTAGTTTATGTCGCCAATAATATTCAAAATAATATCCGGGAACTAGAGGGAGCCCTGAATAAAATTGTCGCCTACCATGAATTCAACAACGCCGCTCCATCAGTTAAATCAGTTAAAGAAATTCTAAGCGACCTGACCATTGAAAGCCGGTCAAAATCAATCTCCCCCAAAGACATTATTGAAATCGTCGCCAAGTTTTATAACATCAGCTCTAAAGAAATCACCAGCAACAGCCGCCGCCAAGAATTGGTCGTACCCCGGCAAATTGCCGTCTATTTAATCCGAGAAGAATTAAACACCTCGTATCCGACCATCGGCAACGAATTAGGCGGGAGAGATCATACCACGGCCATGCATGCTTATAATAAAATTAGCGGACAAAGACAAAAAAATGAAAGATTAAATCAGGAAATTAACTCCATTAAACAATTGTTTTATAGTTCAATTTATTAATTTTCACTGTTGACTGCTTGTTAATAAGCCGCTTAAAAAACCGGATTCGCTTGTTGATAAGATTTAATAAAAAGTTAATAACAAAAAATAAAGTTAGTTATAAACAAATTGTTAAATTTTATCAACACTTTAAGCCAGCATTATCAGCAAGCGAAAGCAGCCAAAAGACCAATGGATTATAGTAAAATTAAACATTCCCAAAGTTATCAACCCCCTTATTACTATTATTGTTTTATATAATATATTATATCTAAATTAAGACCGTATGACATTTATCAGCCTCCAAGAAAATTTAAAACAAGGACTAGCAATTGTTAGCCGGGTGGTTAGTAAAAATATTAACTTGCCAATTTTAAATAATATTTTATTTAAAGTTAATAAAAGCAATATTGAACTAGTCGCCACCAATCTGGAAATGGGCATTACCCATCAAGTTCGGGGGAAGATTGACAGCGAGGGCGAATTTACCGTTGATTCTAAGGTTATTACCGATTATATAAACCTATTGCCCGGCGACAAGGTGGAATGTGAGCAGGACAGAATGGAGATAAAAATTAAATGCCAGAATTATAAAACTAAAATTCATGTTCAGGAAGCCTCAGACTTTCCTCTAATCCCAAAGGTTGATAAAGAAAACTTTTATTCTATCTTGGCCGATGATTTAAGGAACGCCTTGGGCGAGGTGATTTTTGCGGTTACCAACAATGAAACTAGGCTGGAATTATCCGGCGTTCTGTTGACTTTCACCAAAGATAATTTGACTTTAGTCGGAACTGACAGCTATCGTTTGGCAGAAAAGAAAATAAAAATTAAGAGTAATTATGAAAATCCCAATAATAAGGTAATTATTCCGGCCAGAACCCTGCAGGAGTTGATTCGGGTCTTATCCGGTTTTAAGGATGATGATCGGTTGGAGGGCGCCGGTGAGATTAAAATTTGTTTATCGGACAACCAGGTTCTTTTTATCTTTGGCTCAACCGAACTGGTGTCTCGTTTGATTAACGGCAGTTATCCGGACTATCAACAGATTATCCCGCTGAATTATAAGACTCGCGTTTTGATAAATAAAAATGAATTGATGCGGGCCATTAAAGCTTCAGCCATTTTTTCTAAAGCGGGGGTTAATGATGTGGCGCTTGATTTTAGGGCTGAGACCGGAAAAATAACCATTTCCTCGGCCTCCAGCCAGGTGGGCGAAAGCTCGGTGGAATTGAATTCGGAAATTGAGGGAGATAATAATGAGATTATCATCAATTATCGCTATTTCCTTGATGGCTTGAATAATATTTCTTCTGACATGGTTAAATTAGACCTGGTTAATTCCGGGACTCCCTGCGTTCTGCGTCCGGAAAAAAGCGACGACTATCTTTATATTGTGATGCCGATTAGACAATAATTCGAACCAAATCGTTTAAAATATGTAAAAAAAGAGCTTAAAAATAGGCTCTTTTTGGTTATTGACAAAATGGCACACCTATAATACAATTCCTTGGTATTAATAGATCTTTGAAAAACAGATTAACCGGATCAATTGCTAAATCCACCTAAATTAAGATGGGGTTAGCAATTGGTCTAGTATAAATCTTAAAATTATTTGAATATGAATACTACATTTATAGTTATTGTTGTTATCGTAGCTGGAATTATTTTTGGCGTGGCAGCAATTTATTTTTTTCTATTGTCAGAACGTTTAAAAAATCAACTAAAACAAGTTGAGTCTGATAATTCCAAATCTCTCCAACCAACCGATGACGTTAAGCTCATCGTTGATTACACCAAAAC
>MNUV01000043.1 GCA_001871235.1 Candidatus Falkowbacteria bacterium CG1_02_41_21 | reverse complement strand
CTTCCTTATTCTCTGTCTTATAGCTATTTAGCAAATCTAAATTAACTTTAGCAAAGTCAGCCACGGCGCCAAGGTCAAAAGACGGGCGCTCAACCAAGTTAATATTCTCTATTTTTTTATTTGAATCCCAGGACATATATTAATTTATTGATCGCAATTAAAAATTAGCGCTACTGGCCAGAATCTCATCCACACCGTCATTATTAATATCTTCCGCGATTACCTTGACTCCGGTCTTAACAGTTTTATCGTAAGCCATAAATTTTTTAAGCAATTTGCCGTAAATATCAAAGACTCTCACTTCCGGACCGCCGCCGGCCCCGGCGCCGGTAATAATTTCATTTTGGCCGTCACCGTTCACATCGCCCACGGCGACGTTCACACCGCCCCGGAATTTCTGGTCATAGGCCAAAAACTTAAAAAACAATTTACCGTCCGAGCCATAGATTCTCACTTCCGGTTCCATTCCGGCTCCCGGTCCGATGACTATTTCCTGCTTGGCGTCGCCGCCGATATTCCCGCCGGCCACATTTACTCCGCCGCGGAAAGTCTTGGCATAAGCGAAGAAGGTACCGACTAAAGTGCCGGCATCGGACATAATTTGAATCTGAGGGCCGCCACCCTTACCCGCTCCTGTAATTATCTCATATTTACCGTTATTATCCAAATCAACCACGGCGGTAGAAATCTCACCTTTGAACTTACTTTTATAGGGATTAAAAGTTTTAATTTTCTGGCCATTTTTATACAAAGACAGAACGCCATTGCCATTAGCCAGATACTCCTTGGTTTGATCATTGTCCAAGTCCATCACAATTACCTGCTCATGGCCGGGAAAATTATCCAGATAGGAGAAAAAACCGTTTCGAACCTGAATACCTTGATCATTATAGACGCGGACAAAATTACCGTTATAGAAACTGTTGTTGATAATCTCGGTATTGCGCTTGAGCAAAATTACACCGTCATTCGGATTAATCTCCACCCAATTGATAATCGCGCCATTATTAACGCTCCGGTCCTGTTGACCGTTAATTTTTTCAAATTCTTCCCGGGAGAAGATGTATTTTTGTTTTTTACCGGTAGAATTTAGCATCACGATGCCATTTTCAAAATCACGCCGCCATAAACCGGGCTTAAAGGTGGTATCAGTCTTACTTAAAACGTTATAGGCCGGAAAAAGCGGTTGACCTAAGTTAACATCATATTCATCATACCACCAGACTTGACCATGGTTGGTATTGTTATAGTCATAACTGAAATAACCGGAATCTTGCATCAGGGTGCTGGCTAAACCGAAACGAACCTTGGTAAAATTATTTCGATCTTTGTTATAGGTATTTAAAACCGTGGTGTTCGGTTGTTTGTTGACGGCCGAAATCTTGGCGTAAGTACTCATGGAACCGGTCCAAGTTCCGCCGTTTTCCCAAGGGCTCGGAAAACTTTCAAACATCATGCCGTTTAAATACGGTTGATAGCCGTCATAGACCATGCCATTACCCATGATGATAAAATTATTACCCATGAGCTCACGACTCCGAGCGAGCATCGCTTTGTTACCACTAGCCCACTCGCGATTAATCTCCGCAATTGATTTAATCTGGCCATCGCGATTAATGTCCATATCGCCGTTTCGGACCCAAGTGACATCGCCCCAGAGATTATCATAAAAAACTCCATCCCACAGGCCGGAGTCATAAATTTCATTTTTGACAAAAGTCGGTAAGTACTCGTTCCACTTGTCGCCTCCGGACGAAACGCCACAACCGCTCGTGATGTTCAACATATAAGTGCCGGGCCAAAAAGAAATCTTGTTACTAGCTTTGTCCTTCAACCACCAAGAGTCGGGAATATTATCCACCAAGCGTTTCCGCAGAGGAGCATAGAGACTATATTGATTTTGATAAATGTCACCGATTACTTCTTGCGAAGTAATATAAGCTAAAATCTTGATATCCGGATTGAGTTGTCTGATTTTTTCCAAGTTAGCTCGGCTATTTTGAGAAACTTCTATATCTAAAATCAACAGATCCCATTTAGCCAGTTCAGCCACTTCCGAAGCATCAATCGTCCATTTTAGAAAATAATTGGCTAAGTGCGGATAGGCTCTGGTGGCGGTGTCTTGAGCAAAGCTGGAAACAGGCCAAAAAATAGCCAAAACCACCAAGATATTAATGAGTATTCCTAGTTTCTTCATATTGCCTTCACATTACCACAAATAAATGATTTTGTCAAAGCTAATTTAGCTCCAGCACATTGATTTCCGGCGGGCAAAAAAATCTCATCGGCAACAAAACCGTCCCTATACCGGCCGAAACAAAAACTGGATACTCGCCGATGTGATATAACCCGGCGACAAAACCATAGTCGCTCGGAATAAACGATTTATAAATCCAAGGGATTCTGACTTGACCGCCATGAATGTGCCCGGCAATCGTGATATCGGCTTCCGACCCGGTGGGATATTGATAAACGATATCGGGATTATGAGTTAATGATATTAGCAATTGATCGGGTGAATCTTTCTGCAACAATCTAAAATCAGCGGCGTTATTATAATAATCACTTAAGCCGACAACTTTTATTTTCTTTCCCCCAACTTCCAAATCCCAAGTCTGATTGTCAATTACTCTGATGCCATCGCTCTCTAAAGAGGCCATTAATTCCGGCGAGACATCCGTTCCTCGTGGCCGACCATAGTCATGATTGCCCAGAACAACTGCCAGCGGTAATTTTATCTTTTCCAATTCAGCGAATTCGGAAAACTTGGCTATCGGTAATTTGAAAACAAAATCTCCCGGAATTAATATCAGGTCAGCATCTAATGTATTTATTTTTTCAACTACCCGCCTTAACTTGGCCTGAGAAAAAAATATTCCCACATGAAAGTCGGAAGCCACTATCACTTTAAGACCATTACCTTTTCCGCCCAAATCAATTGACTCTTGGTCAATTCTGATCAAGCTCGTTTCAATGAAGCGCGAATAGATAAACAGCAAAACAAAAAACGCCCAGACCCAGCAAAGATAACGGCGTTTTTTTAAAGCAAAATAAATTAGTCCGGCCAAAATCGGGAAAGCCAAATAACTGAGATAAAATATTAATCCTAAGATAAAATCGGGCATAGAAACTATTTTACAGCTATAACCGCCAAATTGTTAGGCATGAAGCGCCGCAAGACTTCCGGAATAATGACGGAGCCGTCGGCTTGTTGAAATTGTTCTAAAATAGCCGGGAGCAAGCGACTAGTAGCCAGCCCTGAACCGTTTAAGGTGTGCATAAACTCGGTTTTACCCGTCTCCTTATTCTTGAACCGCATTACACCACGCCGACATTGATAGTCAAGCGCATTGGAAACCGAGCTGACTTCTTTATAAATCCCCATGCTGGGAATCCAGACCTCCAAATCAAGAGTTTTGACCATGGCCGCCGAGCAATCACCGGCCGCCAATTGACTGGTTTGAAAATGAAGGCCTAATCCCGCCAGTAGTTTTTCAGCTTGAGAACGCATATCAGAAAAAGCCGACCAAGATTCTTCCGGCTTGGTGTATTGGAACATTTCCACTTTGTTGAATTGATGGCCCCGGATCATCCCCCGCTCTTCTTTCCGATAACTGCCGGCCTCCCGCCGGAAGCAAGGCGAATAGGCAAAATATTTATGCGGTAGTTCTGCCTCTGTCAAAATTTCATCACGGTGATAGTTGCCCAGCATCATCTCCGAAGTGGCATTCAAACATAATTTATCTTCAGTCCAAAATAAATCATCGTAGAATTTCGGCAAATGCCCCGAAGCGGTCGCCGAAGCTTCATTCAATAAAAAAGGCGGAATGATAAAGGTGTAGCCGTTCTGGGTGTGGAAATCAATAAAATAATTTAACAAGGCCCACTCCAACAGCGCTCCGACTCCTTTGTAAATCCAAAAACCGGAACCAGACATTTTGGCAGCTCGTTCATAATCAATAATATCTAAAGAAGTAGCCAGTTCCACATGGTCTTTGGGCATAAAAGTAAATTTCGGTAGCTCTCCAAAAGTGTAAATGACCTGGTTGTTTTCCTTCCCGCCGGCTACGACATCATCGGCCGGAATATTAGGTAAGGCCAGCATTTTAGCGGAGAATTCCAACTCAATTTTAGCCAAAGACCGATCCAGGGCGGCAATTTCTTCCCCCAAAGATTTCATTCTGGCAATAGTGGCGGCATCCGGTTTAATCTTGGAAAATTTATTCCGTTCCGATTTTAGCTCCTCCACTTTTTTAATCGCTTCTTTCCGCTCATCATCCAAGGCCAGAATGGATGCCAAATCCAAATCCTCCGGTGCCAGGCGTTTAAGCAAAGCTGTTTTGACTTTAGCTTCATTGTCTCTGATGTATTTTATATCCAACATAAATGTAAATTAATTAATTATTTCTCCTCCAAAAGTTTTTAAAATATTATCCATCGGTGTCTCGGCGGCCGCAACCGGACTTTCAGTTTCGGTCGGAGTGGCAATTACTAAATTCTCATCCAAAAATGATTCCACACTGAGAGGCGTGCCATAAATTTCTGACAGTAATTTTTCTAAGACCGGTTTGATCTGGACGGAATTGACCCGATCCTTATGAAACCGATATTTAAAGGTCAGACATAACTTTGAATCTTTTAAATCAGTAATCTCGCAGGCCTGCAGCACAAAGGACAAGGAATGATTCAACGGTTTTATCCCAGAGACTACCTCCGACCACTTCTCTACTATCTGGGCTCGAGTTAAATTCAGATTGGAGCTTTTGGAAACAACCGTCGTCGCCTTGACTTCCTTCACTTCTACAATTTTCTCTCTGACCGGAGGAGCAATGGGACTGGAAACAAAAGTCTTGATATTAGATTCGGCCGCTCCACTGAGTTCAATGATAGCGAGCTCTAATGGCAATTGAGCGATGAAACTGCTCTTGACCTCTTGGATAATGGAATTAAATTTTTCAATAAAGCGAATCATCTGCTCCAGACTCAACTCCGCCGATACTTGGCCGAGCTTCATCTCCAGCGCCTCACCAAAATCCAAACCTAAACTGGAAGTGAGCACCGGATTAATCTTGCCTAACATCATTTTTCTTAACAACTCCACCATATCCACCACGAAGTTTTTCAAATTAAGCCCGTTGTCCGCCAAACTATTTACCAATTGAATGGCACGAATTACATCTTTCTTGCTCAAACATTCCAGCAGATTAACAATCTCATTCAAATCATTCTTAGGAATAACCAAATCAGCTTCGGCTTGCGTAATCTCATCGCCGCCGATAGAAATTATTTGGCCCAACAAACTTTCCGCATCGCGCAAATAACCGTCGGAGTGTCGGGCAATGGATTCCAAAATACTTTTATCAATTTTGATATTCTCGCTCTGGACGATATAGTCCAACTTCTTGACCATATCCACCACGCTGATCCGTTTGAAATCAAATCGTTGGCAACGAGAAATAATGGTATTCGGCACTTTGTGAATCTCGGTGGTACAGAGGATAAAAATAACATGAGCCGGCGGTTCTTCCAGCACTTTCAATAAGGCATTAAAAGCGGAGATGGATAACATATGAACTTCATCAATGATGAAAACTTTAAAACGGCTGGCATTGCTCCCGACTCGGCTGGAAGAAATAATATTCTCGCGGACATTATCCACACCGGTATTGGAAGCGGCATCAATTTCAATAATATCCAGATTCCGACCGGTATTGATATTAATGCAATTGGAGCATTCGTTACACGGCTCATATTCCCCATCCTTTAAATTGGAGCAATTAACAGCCTTGGCAAAAACCCGCGCCATGGTAGTTTTACCCACCGCCCGCGGTCCGCAAAAAAGATAAGCCTGAGCAATCTTCTGGCTCAGAATCTCATTCTGTAGAATGGTTTTAATATAATTCTGCCCGAGAATTTCAGTAAAATTCTGGGGTCGATATTGTCGATATAATGTCGCCATATTAGGATATTATAACCTAGTTTTATTAATAATAAAAGATATTGACAAGACAATAATAATATCGTAAAGTAACCGGGAGTCCCTTAAAAATTGAGATTATGAATATAGAAAAATGCATCGGCGGTTATTTTGCCGTCACAGCCGAAAACAACGTAGAAATCACCTTCAAAGACGTGGAAAGACTTTTGAAACAGCAAAAAATCAAACCGAAAAAACCGACCATTCGGTACCAGCCCAACCGCAATCATCCGGCGCTTTATACCTGGCGCGAACCTCAGACTATCAGCTTGGTAGCCGAAACAACTCATTCGGAGATTATGGCCGTCATGGTCAAAGTTTTAAATGATTGGGGTTATAACGTCAATCTGTCCCGAAAAAACCAACCCACGCTATGGTTCGCGTGCCCGAAAATTTTATATTAAAAACTACGGCCGCAACAAAAAGGAAGCAAAACATTGCCTCCTTTTTTATTTTCTCAAAAGTTATTATTGTATCATCCCGCTCCGTCGTAAGATTTCCGAATCCACCAGACTTCTGTCCTGACCGAATTTGTAACGGCTCAAGGTGCGAATCTTCTTGGCCATCTCTTCCCGGGCTGTGCCCATCAGGGGCCAAACAGTCTGGAAAGAAAATGGTCTGGTGGTAGCGCCGTCCACGAGCAGTTTCATAAAACCGCCCCGGCCGACATTGACCATATCATATTCATTGAAGACCGGACCGAAATCTTTAGTCAAAAATTGAGCGTCTTCCGAACCGACTTTGAAACTGATCATAGTGCCCACATTACCGAAAATGGCATCCTTGATCTGATTATCATTATTCTTACTCAACTGACCGATATATTGATGGGCAACGGTTAATGACAAAGCATATTTCCGGGCCTCGGACAGAATCTGACAAATGGAATTGGTGGTAAAGTTTTGAAACTCATCAATGTAGAGATAGAAGTCTTTTCGTTGCTCTTGCGGGATGTCGGTGCGACTCAAAGCGGCCATCAAAATCTTGCCGACCATAATCATACCTAAGAGATAGGCGTTGGTTTCGCCAATAGCGCCTTTCGGGAGATCCACCATCAGAATCTTCTTGTTGTCCATAATGTCTCTCATATTGAAAGCGCTCTTCTGCTGACCGATAATCGGGCGCATCATGTCGTTAGACACAAAGGAAGTCAATTTAGAAGTGATATACGGCACAATATTGGCTAGAGCCGCATCACCGCCGGCTTTCTCCGCTTCTTTGCGCCAGAAATCAACCACGGTCGGATTCTTACATTTATTGAGTTTCATTTTGCGGAAACTTTCATCGGCCAGAACTTTAGAGATTTCCATTAGGGTGGAACCGGTCTCCGGATCGTCCATAATGAGCAAGAGCGCGTTTCTCATGTACTGTTCAAACATCGGACCGCCGGTGGCTTTCAAATCATACAACTTATCAAAAATACCAATCATCTCATTAATGACAAAACTCTTTTGCTCCGGATAGCGTTCGTCAAATTCCAAGAGGTTGAGCCCCATCGGACGTTCCATATCGGCCGGAGAAAAAACAATGACATCTTCGGCGCGCTCCGGCGGAATGCGATTCAAAATATCTTCAATCAAATCGCCGTTCGGTTCCATAATACAAACGCCATCGCCGTTTTCAATATCTTGGATGGCCATGTTAGCCAACAAGACGGATTTACCGGTACCGGATTTACCAATGGCATAACAATGACGGCGCCGGTCAAGGCGCTTAACGCGAATATTGGTCTTGATTCCCCGGAAGATGTTATAACCCAAAATGATGCCTTCATTCGGAATATTATTCGGGGCCGGCGCAGTTTTAGACACTAGCCAATCAATATTGGGAGTCTCGGTATGCGGTAAGGGAAAATGAAATAAACTACAAATTTCTTCGGTGTTCAATAAAAAGGATTGGCGTTTAATAAAACGGCGGTAGATAAAGTTATTGATAATTTTTTGCTGATTGGTTTTGATAGCCTGGCCGAAAGTATTGCCATATTCATAATAATTATATTCGCTGTAAGCGCTAGCCATATTATCCAGATACATTTGAGCTCGTAATTTATCCGGCGCGGCCACCACCAGGCGCAAATTGATATCCAAACCGGCTTTAGAATTTTTCTCTTCCATTTTCTTCAGCATTTCTTTTTCCTTTTCCGTTAATTCCTTCCGCTGGACCTCATTGTCTTTAGCCTTAGTTTCCAACATGTTAAAAGGACCTAAAATTATATAATGAATGATAAAATTGGAAAAACCGGTCAAGGCCGCAGTGCTTATCTTAAAAACCTCGCTGACGCTCTGAATTTTATAAGCCTTAGACACCACGTCTTTCATAACCTTATGCCAGCCTCTTTTGGCGCTCCGAACCACATATTGGACGCTGACACTCTCATTTAACTCCAACTTGGACATGACATTAACGATGGAGTTCATCGGATCGGCTTCCATGTCGTTATAGGTCTTGAAAGGAAAGATAAAATTCCGCTTCGGCCTTAAAAAAGCCGACAGAATAGCCCCCCGACTGGTAAAGGCATTATAATCATCCACCTCTTCAATGGAAGCCTCGGGATAGTGGGCATGAATTTGTTGCTCCAAATATAAAGCTTTGGCGCGAGGCGCGGCCACATAAAAAGAAATCTTGCTGTTGTGAGCCACAATTTCAAAAGAAAAATGATCTTCCCGTCCGAAAAGCCAAGCCCGAAGCCCCCGATCGGCTTTTAAACCGCCGATACCGGAAAAAATAGTCTCGCCCTGAGCAATAGCCTCTCGCAATTGTTGCGTCGTTAAACCGGTAGCGCCGCCTTCGTCTTTTGGTTTTTCTTTCGGCATCCGCACCAAAAAAATCATCTGATCCAGATGACTGTTCTCCACGGCGAACTTCTTAATCAATTTTTTGACGATCACTAGCAGAATAACCAGGCCTAAAATTAAAAATAGAACCGGCCAAAAATTACTGCTTTCCGCCACGGCCAAACCGGAATCGACCAGGGCTAAATTTGGTTCCATAGTTTTGAATTGATTAATTTTTTAACTTAATTATTTTCTCCGCCTTGATCTTGGCGTCTTGTTCCAAAAAGAATTTATTGATTCCCGGGATAATTGAGAGCCATCGTTTGATAATATCGACAATCTGCTTAATTTTAATTTTAGTTTGGTTTAAAAGACCGCTGATTTTTTTGACGGTCTCTTCCCCGCCCACTCTGAATTCAGCTTGTTTCTTCGGAGACAAACTTAAATAAATATCGGTCAAACCGTCGGATAAAATGGCGTCAATCTGTTCGTCTCGTAACTGTTGCGCAGTTTTTGTGGCCACCGCCTTACGAACAACAGGCGCCGTCGGAGTTTCCGCCGGTTTGATCGTTTCCGCTTTAGACGCCACTCGCTCAATTTTTTGTTCGACGAACTGCTCCGGTCTGATTTCAGTTTCGGGTTGAGTTATCGTCGGTTGTTCCGAGGTGCCGCCGGTTTCTATTTTTTTCGCGATTTGATCTTCGGCCATACAATTAATCAACGGAGATAGCCATTACCGGGCAAGCTTGAGCCGCGGACCTAGCACATTCCTTATCATCAGAACTAATGACTTCTGATTTGCCGGCGCTGTTGATTTTAAACACCTGAGGACAGAGACTGGCGCACATCCCACAACCGATACATTTATCGGTGTTAACTTTAATAGCCATAATTTTACTAGAAAATCTAAAAATTAAATGCCGGAAAGGCAGGATAATTAATAATTTTATTAAGTTTATTTTATGCTTTTATTATACCATTATCTAAAAAATAATAAAATACCTTGATATTGACAGGTTTTCCCCGATTTGATATATTGGACACATTGATTAATTATTAAAAACATTAAGCGAAAACACGTCTTCCGGACTTATCCAATAAGCCTAATTTCTGTGTTTTTACCATAAATATGTCACATAAAAAAGCTGGCGGCAGTACGACCCTCGGACGAGATTCTATTAGTAAACGTTTAGGCGTTAAATTATACGATGGTGAGAAAGCCAAACCAGGCGCCATTATCATCCGCCAACGCGGCACCAAATACCGCGCCGGTTTAAACGTCAAACGCGGTAATGACGACACCCTCTTCGCTCTGAAATCAGGTACAGTCAAATTTACCACTAAGAAATTACGCAAATTTGATAGCACTCTGAAGACTACCAAGATTGTCAACGTCACTCCTTTTGCCGCTGTCACTAAATAAAACAAAACGAATATAAAAACAGCTGGAAAATTTCAGCTGTTTTTTGATGCTCAATAAAATCAAAAAGGCTCTCATGAAGAAAGCCTTTTATAAAAACTTCGAAATGTGCGTGGACTTACCATTACTTGACGAACAAGGTTCTGATGGTCTGAATTAATTCTACTCCGAATTGGATCTCGTTAGAAACAAAATTCTCACGAGAAACACGGGTATAAGTAATTCGGGCACATTCCCCGAATTTACCAAAGCCATCAAGCGCTAACCCTGCCTTAAAGGAAAATCCCGGATCGTAACCATAATTAGTAAAATTACTGTAGTTACTACCTAAGATTAAGGATAATCCCAGGTCTTCGTTCAGTGGCAATATTACCGGTTTAAGTTCTAAACCGATGTTAACGATGTTAACCATATCCCCCTGATCCCACTTTCCTTTTACTGTGTCGTCATCAATTTTAGTTGACAGACTGCTGGACATCGGGCAAGTAACGCTTCCGGATAATGAAGCTCCATAGAAATCGATGGCGGTCGGACTATCTTTAAAAATGTCCAAGCGACCGTTAACATAGAAACCGGAAAAAGTTTTTTCCCTCTTCCAAACGCTGGAAGTATCAACATCGTTGATGGTCTTAATGTATTCAATTTCATCAACCTTGGAGCTATGAGCATACCCGGCGCCCAGTTTGAAAGCAACATTGAATCCGTTGTCAAACAAAGATCCGGGACCCATCATGGCTTTTCTGAAAGCCAGTCCGAAAGAATAATTTTTCATATTTCCGGCGAGCGTATCGAAGTAGCGGTTGCTAGAACCATAATTGAATTCAGCTCCTAAACCACAATTGAAATACGCACCGGCACCAAGTTCCAAACCGTTAGCTTCGCCTAAGCGAATAGTGTCAAGTCCATCATTTACAATTTCTACCGGAGTGGCACTGTAGCCCCCCTTGTAGGTGAGTTCGAAGTTATTGAACTCGGTCTGAGCGTAGCTAAAGCTAGCTAACAGACCCACGAATATTACCAAACTTATTTTTTTCATTGTCTATAGAGTTTTGAAGTTTATACTAGTTAAATTACCTTTTAAAGCTCCCGAAACGAGAGACTTAAAACGAGAGACTTAAAAGGTAATTCAATAGCTAAACAAAAAATCTAAGCAATAAAACAATATCAAAGTACTGGCTTCATTTTAGCATAAATGATATTTTTTGTCAATACTATCGGGGCTCTACGTCGAAAAGTGTGTATAAAAAAGAAGAATTCTGTTAATATATTGGTGAATATAAGCCAAAAATTAACAAAATCCTTCTA
>MNUV01000049.1:1805-13403 GCA_001871235.1 Candidatus Falkowbacteria bacterium CG1_02_41_21 | reverse complement strand
TAATTAACAGCGCTGTTGCGCTAGATTCTAGAAACTAAGTAATTTTATATCTCTAATCTATATTATACCACTTTTAGAAACTGGTGGCAACATTATACATCGGCAAAATAATGGCGGCCGCCATGATACCGACGCCGACCGCCAGGATAATCATAATTAACGGCTCAATAATAACCCCTAAATTACCTAATTTGGCGGCCAATTCTCGACCATAGAAAACACTGATTTTTTCCAAAACCGTGTCTAAATTACCGGTTTTTTCCCCAATAGCCATCATCTGCGGAATCATTTTGGGAATTTCATGGCTGGTGATAAAAACCGAAGACACCGAACTGCCCTCGTTAATCTGCTCAATCGTCCTGGTTATTAAATTTTGATAAATCTTGTTGCGCACGATATCGCCGCTAATCTCCAAACTTCTCGTTAAACTGACGCCGCCGCGGAGCAAGGTGCTGAAAGCGCGGCAAAAACGAATTAAATAAACCAAACTGAAAAGTTTGCCGATCACCGGAATATGCAACTTAAAATAATCTATCTTTAAGCGGCCGAAACTGGATTTGATAAAAAGTCTGAAGCCGACAAAAAACAAGACGACGAAAATAATAATTCCCACAATATATTTATTTAAAAAATCAACCGCCCAAATAACTATTTTAGTGGCCACCGGCAACTCGGCTCCGGTTTCCTGCAAAATCGCCGTGAGTTGGGGCATCACGAATAGCATCATGATAAAACCGACGCCCACCAAACCGACCAGCACAATGGTCGGATAAATCATGGCGCTTTTAAATTTGCTGGTTAAATCATAATCTTTCTCCATTTCATCCGCCAAATAATTCAAAACTTCATCCAATTTACCGGAAGTTTCACCGGCATGGATAACGTTGATAAAAAAAGCGGAAAAGACTTTGCCCCCCCTTTTATGCAAAGCGTCCGACAATAGAGTGCCGCTATCGACTTCATAAGTCACTTCCGCCAGAATAGTTTTCATCTTCAAATTTTCCGTTTGATCTTGCACGGTAACCAAGGCTTCAACCACGCCGACGTTGGAAGAAATCAACAAAGAAAATTGGCGAGAAAAAACCACCAAATCGCGGCTCTTGACTCTTTGCAGCCACAACAAAAAATGATTGATAATATCATTGGAAATATCAATAATCCAAACGATTTCCAAGCCCAGAGAAGTCAAGCGGCGTTCCGCCGCTTCGTCATTATAAGAAATAACTTGACCGCGGACATTTTTTCCGGCAGGATTCACGGCTTTATAGCGATAAATGGGCATAATTATAAATTTTCAATTTCTACCACTCTGAGCACCTCATCGATGCTGGTTATCCCGGCCAGGACCTTAAAAATACCGTCCTGTTTCAGAGAGACAAATAATTGACTATGTTTTAAAGCGGTAATATTTAATTCATTGCGGCGATTAATAATTAATTCTTTTATTTCATCATTAATAACCACCGCTTCGGCGATAGCTAAACGTTCCAGATAGCCGGTATTGGAGCAGCGAGCGCAACCGACCGGCTCATAAAATTTAAAAGTTTTAATATCCTCAAAATTCTTGATGCTTAAATTTTCCGCCTGAACCACCTCAATCGGTAGTTGGGCCATGACTGCTGTCATTTCCGACAAAACTTTTTCCGGTAATTTGGTTTCTTTTTTGCAATAAGGACAAAGCCGGCGCAACAAACGCTGGGCCACCACTAAACGCAAAGTGGAGGCCAAAAGAAAAGGCTCAATTTTCATATCCAATAAGCGGAAAACGGCGCCTAAGGCATCATTAGTATGTAAAGTGGATAAAACTAAATGACCGGTCAAGCCGGCGTGAATGGCCAATTCGGCGGTTTCTTCATCGCGGACTTCACCCACCATGATAATATTGGGATCTTGACGCAAGAAAGAACGCAACCCGGTGGCGAAATCAAAACCCAATTCCGGCCTAACCTGCGATTGATTAACGCCCTTGATCTGGTACTCAATCGGATCCTCCAAAGTGGAAATATTAACCGTTTCTTTGTTTAAAACATTTAAAATGGAATATAAAGAGGTGGTTTTGCCGGATCCGGTCGGACCGGTTAAAAGAATGATACCGCTGGTCCTCTTGATATTTTCTTTGATGGTATTATAAACCTGCTTATTAAACCCCAACTCTTCGATGTTAGTTAAGCCCTTGGCTTGGTCTAAAATTCTCAGCTCCACTTTTTCCGTGGCGCCTAAAGGCAAAGTGGAAATACGAAAATCAATTTCCCGAGCATCAATAATCAAACGAATATGGCCATCTTGCGGAATCCGAGTTTCATCCAATTTTAATTTAGCCAGCACCTTGATTCTGGCCACCACGGAATTATGAATTGATTTCGGTAAAATCAAAGAATTATGTAAAATGCCGTCAATTCGATAACGCACCCGACTTTCATTGGAAAAGGGCTCAATATGAATATCGGAAGCGCGGCTTTCCACCGCATGGCGGATAATGACGGAAACTATTTTGGCCACCGGGGCCGAATTAACATCTTCCTCTTTCAGGGCTTCCGACTTATCTTCAATCGCCACCAACTCATCCCCTTTTTCTTTGGCTTTGACCTCTAAAGCGCTGGAAACTTCTTCTTCCAACTTATCATATTTGCGAAAAACTTCTTGAAAACTTTTATCGGAAATCAAATAATATTCAACTTTTAAATTCTGGCCCTTAGCCAAAAAACTGACGGCCTCCATCGCTTTTAGATCATAATGCACCAAACCGATTTTAGCGACGATGGAATCTTTAAAAAAACAAATGACCGAGTAATTATGCGCGATATCCCGGCTTAAAAAATTTAAAGCGTCATCCTTGATAGTTTCGGTCTGGAGATTCTGATAAAGTAAATGGTGCAGCTCGGCTTTGACCTCGGTTAAACGTTCGGAATCAACAATTTTATTCTTAAGCAAAAAAGGCTCTAAAACAAGTTCTTTTTTGTCCAGAGCAGTCTTTATTTCCACAGCCTTGGCTGGAGTAATAATATTTTTCTTTTCCAATAAAGCCAGAAGCTCTTCTGGTTTGTACATAATTTTTACTGATTTTAAAAAGCTTTAAACGGATTGCTATTGCCCACTTCAAAGGTCGGAATTAGCTCTGACCCGCCAGCGCCTCCCGTCGTTAAATCCGTCGAAGTGCCTAAATCCAAACCGGTCAAATCAACTTCGGTCAATTGCATTTTTTTAAACTTAGGATTGTTAATGATGGCTAAATTTAAAGAATCTCCCACCAAATCATTATCTAATTTAATATTATCAATCATTGACTCGATTGATCGGCTGAGATTATTAATCGAATTTAAATATTCAAAAATATTTTGCCGATAAATAATCAAAACTACGTCAAAAATAATAATGGAACCGACGAAGATATAAGCGAGTAATTTAAAAACTTTTTTCATATAAAAAATTATTTTTTCAGATAATAAGTAACCATCTCTAAATTGGCGACACTGGTCTTCGGGTCAAAGGATAAAGATCTGACGTCTATTATTCTTAAGCTATTTTCCATGGTCTGAAGCCAGGCTTTCAAAGCGGGGTAATCAACCTTCCCCAAAGCAACTTTAACGTTAAAACTGCCGATCCCGCCGGACAACTTCATATCCGGAGCCGGAGTGCTGACACCGGCTGTTTCGCCGGCGGCAACGCGACGGCTTGAACCGGGGGTAAAAGTGGCGGCGGTATCTTTAACGATAGTCAAAGAATTTACCGCCAATTTTTTAATAGAAGCTAAATAAATGATTTCGGTAAAAAGATCCTCCTTCAAATACTCGGCCGGAATCAGACCCTGAATCTTTTTAATATCCTCAGGATTTATTTTTCGGTACGTCTCAATTAAAGCTTGATAATCACTCAGTTCCTGGTATTTGGGAGTCAGCTGACTTTTCTCATAAAAAGTAGCGTTAATCGTCGCCATAATTTTTTGATATTTAGGTCGAATTAAAAGATAATAAGCGCCGATAAAAATAACCAAAACAACCGCGATAACTAAAATACCAAAATAATTATTTAAAATTCTATTGATTAAATTATCCAGATGTTTTCGCTTCGGACTTTTTTCCTTAAGCGGCAAATGACGACCGTTCTTCAAGCCTGGTTTTAAATTACTTTTTAATTCATTATTTAAAGATGTTTCCATAGATGATAAATATTATTTTTAACTTTATTCCGTAAAAATACTAGGCTTAATTGACAAGCCCAGATCAAACGTCGCCCCCAAACTCGGATCGCCGCCAACCACTTTGGCATTACCGGTCTCGGCCTTAGCCGTGTGAGCGGTATCTTTCAAAATAGTCGTCAACTGATAACTGACGGCCCTGAAATCTTTGGCCCAGGAATGAAGTAAGTACGTCCCCGAAATATTACCGGACAAACCGGAATAATAAACATCGGCCAGAGTATTTTTTTCTAAAAAAGCCAAGAAATTAGTCCAATAAATATGACTGTTAAAAATTTGGCTGGCATTATTAATCTTATTCTTAAATTCAGTGGCCGGCGCCGCTTGGGCCTTAAAAAAAGTTATTTCCTGATCCAAGCGAGTGGCTTCTTCTTGCAAGGCGACCGCTTTTTTACGAATTTCCTGGCGCTCCCAGGAATAAAGGAAAAAATAAATTTCAAAAACTAAAAATAAAGACAGAAGCGCAAACGCCCCCAGAGTATAAAGATTTTTCTTCTTATCAAAAATAACCGGAACCTCATCCTTAATCAAATCAATATCTAAAACATCCGGGTTCTCTACCCCGATACCATCAGTCCCGTCGCTCATCGGCTTGGAACGAATATCTTTAATATGTTTTTTGACGCCACTAGGAGCCGCTTTTGATTTGTTTTTCCTTAATCCGGAATGAAAAAATTTTGCCAAATTAAAATTAGACAAATCTAACGATTTTTTGTACCAAGGCTTAGAGTTCTTGACCGGCTGGTTATTTGAATTGGAAGGCATAGTATAAAAATTAATAATTACTCAATACTGCGTATGGCGAGCCCGATAGCGATGGCCAGTTGCGGACCGACCTCGGATAAAACCGGCTGTAATTCTTTAGGATAAGAAACCCGAAACCAAGGGTTGCCGATGATCACCTGAATATTTAAAGCTTTTTCTAAATAATTGGCCAGGTTGATTAGCATGGAACCGCCGCCGGAAAGAATTATTTTTTCCACTTTTTCATTGTTGCTGTTCTCAAACAGATCAATCATATATTTAATCTCATTGATAATCGGACTGACGGCGTTCATAATAATCTGCGGCACGGCAATTTGATTTTCCCCCAGAGCGGCCACGCCCAGATCAAACTTTAATTGACTGGCCTTGGCCGCGCTGATTCCCAGTTTTTGGCTGATGGCTTCCGTGATGGTGTTGCCGGAAACATTAATGCTCCGGTTAAGATAAGGGATGCTTTCTTTGATAACGCACATGTCAGTGCTGTTAGCGCCCAAATCAACAATCATCACGGTTGATTTATCATCGCCCAGGAGAGATCGAATCAAAGAGAATGTTTCCGTCTCCAAACTCACCAAATTAATCTTGGCGGCATTAAAAATACTGATGTATTTTTTAATTAGCTTTTTCGGACTGCCGGTTAAAAATATCTTGGTATTATTACTCGGATTATTAGGATCGGGATTCTCTGGCGGGATGACCTTCCAATCCAAAACCATTTCCTCCAGCGGCAAAGGAATCACCTTCTTGGCTTCTTCATTGACATGCTCGGCAATATTTTTTTTATTGACATTATAGAGATTAATAATCGAAGAAAAAACCGAAAAACTAGGCAAGGAAACGCTGGCGCTCCCGGCGGCAATCCCAATATCTTTCTTAACCTTATTAATCAGCTTAGCCACGTATTCCACATCGTCCGTGCTGGTCAGCTTATTGGCGCTACCTAGATCTTGGCTAAAACCATAATTATTAAGGACAATTTTTTTGCCTTTTTTAGCCAACTCCACCATTTTTAAAGAAGAATCGCCGATATCAATGCCTAAATAAGTATTCTCCGCTGAAGAAAATAGACCCATATGATTTAAAATTGAATTTTATAATTTAAATCTAAAAACTACGCTTATTCTAGAGTTTTTAAGAAAATAGATTGTTTTATTTATAATTATATTATATAATATTAGAGCAAATATCACAATACTTTTCGTTTTTGAATTATACCATAAAACTAAAAATAAACCAAATGAATTTTCTGGCCAAATACAAAAAAATCTTCCTAATTATCGGCTTTCTAGCCGTAGTCGTTCTTTTAGGCTATTCCATCTATAAGCTATTTTTCAAACAAGCGGTAATTATCGCCCCCCTCCCGACCGGGACCACCACCATACCGGGAGAATTGCCGACATCTGGCATTGGCGGCCAACAAATCAGCACGACCACCGGTCCGGGCGGAGTCCCAATTTCCCCCGGAATTCCTCAAACTCCGACTCCAACGGTTAGCCCCACGGCTCAAGGCGGAATTACCAAGGTGACTTCTCTCAACAGCGGTCCGAGCCTGGCTTCCATCCTGAGCGCCGACGGCCAAAGCGTTCAATATTATAATAAGACCGATGGCAAGTTTTATAAGATTGACAAAAACGGCGAGGCTGTTCCGATGTCGGATAAAATTTTTCATAATGTCGATCAAGTTACTTGGGCCCCCAATACCAACAAGGCCGTTTTAGAGTACCCCGACGGTTCCAATATCGTTTATGACTTCAGCACCAATCGCCAGGTCACCCTGCCCAAGCATTGGGAAGGTTTTGATTTTTCTACCGACAGCAATCAATTAGTATCCAAAAGCATCGGCGTTGATCCTGATAACCGTTGGTTGCTGGTTTCCGCCGCTGACGGCTCTAAAGCTCGCGCCCTAGAATTTATCGGCGAGAATGCCGACAAAGTCACTTCCTCCTGGTCACCTAACAATCAATCCGTGGCGATGTACACCAAAGGGGTTGACTACAATCGTCAAGAATTATTCTTCGTGGGTTTAAACGGCGAAAATTTTAAATCCACCATCGTAGAAGGCCGTGGCATCGAAAGTCAATGGACTGCCAAGGGCGACAAATTATTATATAGCGCCTACAACGACAGCTCTGATCTCAAACCTAAACTCTGGCTGGTTAACGCCCAAGGCGACAGCATCGGATCCGGCCGCACCGATTTGGAAATTAATACCTGGGCCGATAAATGCACTTTTGGCGGCACCCAAGAATTATATTGCGCCGTGCCCGATTCTCTGGAACGAGGCGCCGGATTATTCCCCGAGATGGCCGACAAGACTCAAGACAGCCTTTACCGCATTAATTTGACTACCGGCACCAAGCAATTAATCGCCGTGCCCGATGGCAAGTATAATATTTCTAATCTAGTCGTCTCTAAAGACCAAGGACAATTATTCTTCACCGATAAAACCACTCAAGAAATATATAAAATCAGCCTCAAATAAAATTACTCTCAAGCCTTAATTACTTTTTAATTAAGGCTTTTTGTTTCTTGACAATCGATTTATTGTCCGCTAAACTGGTGGGCAGTAAGTTTTCGAAAGAGGGTGCTTTTTCTCGGGCAACCAAGAAATGCGGCTTTCCCAGAAAGAGTCGACTTACCCATTACAAAAAATTAATTCGCCCAGAATATGAAGAAATTATTTATCGGCGGCTTGCCTTACAGCTTCACCGATGAAGCTTTAGGCGCTTTATTCGCTGACTGCGGCAACGTCGAATCAGCCGTGATCATCAAAGATCGCCTGACTGGCCGTTCCAAAGGTTTCGGTTTCGTGGAAATGTCCTCCGAAGCTGAAGCGGAAAAAGCCATCTCGATGCTCAACGGTCAAGAAGTTGAGGGTCGCAGTTTGAATGTCAGTATGGCTCGTCCCATGACTGAACGCCGCTAATATCATTATTGATATCTAAAAAACTGGCCCTGAATAAGAGCTGGTTTTTTATTTAAGAAAAAATATAAAGATAAAGGTTTATTTTAGCATTGTTCTTAAAAAAGTTCCGAGTGCGAACCGATTCTCAACAACAGAATAGTTATAACTGATTTTTCTATTTTATAAATGAGGAGAATATCCGGTTTTAAATGGCATTCAAAACAATCTTTAAATTCTCCGGCCAAACGATGATTAATGTTTTTAGGCGGAAGTTTATTTCCTTTGACTAAAATATCCAAAACTTTTTCCAATTCAATAAGTACTGCTCGATTATATTTATAAAGCTTCAAATCTTTCTTAAAATGATTGGAATATTTTAAAAGAAACATAGCTTAATCTTTTAACGCCTCTCTAATAAGCGCTGACCCTTTATTAAAAGATTTAGCGCTATTTTTGGCGCTAACAACCGATTGGCGCAAAACTTCGGCATGTTGCAAAGTAAGTCCATTTTCATCTCTTAATTCGCAAGGGAAATTTTTAGTATTTATTATTTGACGAAAAAAAATCTTAATCGCCGAGCTCATATCCATACCCAAACCATCTAAAATCTTTTTAGCCTCATTTTTAGTCTTAGAATCAATCCGAATTTGAATTTGCTCATTATTCTTAATAATCATATATTTTGTATATTAAATTATGATTATATTGTATTGCATTATTAATTAATTGTCAATACAAAAAAATAACCCCAATTTGAGGCTATTTCAATCTGCGGAGAGGGTGGAATGCAGTTGGGATGGTTTTATCGACTACAATTTTAAATATTCCCCTTCAATCACAACCTCAATATTGCCATCAACTATTTTAAGGGCAGACTCATCATCCAAGGCATAAATTGATTTTCCAGTTTCTTCCGCAATTTTTTTAATATAGGTTTAAAACAAAAAAAAATTACTTCAAACCGATATAAGCCGCCATCACTTCCAAATTATCTTCACCGGGATTATCCCGTCTAAAAGAAAAATATTTATCCTTTAAACAATAGGCGCACTCAGAGCTGATATCGATATTTACTATGCCAACATCGAGCAATTGGCGCTTAACTATCCCGGCTAAATCAATAAAAGTCTTTCCGGCCCGCTTAACCGCAAAATCCGGCCATAAGGAAAACTTCCCTAAAACATCCTTTTGCACTTCAAAATGGCAAACGCCGATATACGGTCCAATGAAGACTTCAATGTCGGATTGATTGGAATTATAATTTTGAACCAAGGCCTTAACTACTGCCTGAGAAATTTTATTTTCCACTCCCCGCCAACCGGCATGAGCCAGACCGACTACTTTTTTAATTCGGTCAGAGAAATAAACCGGTAAACAATCAGCGACGGTGATAGATAAAATTAAATCGGGACTGGCCGTAACCAAGGCGTCACAACCGGTAATAATATTTCCCAGCGTCCAATCATCAACCACCGTTACTTTATTACCATGAACCAAATCGGCCGCCATAACTCTTTTATTAAATGAATTAAAAAAACATCTTCCGATTATGATCCATAATCGGGTTACCATTCTGCCGAAATAATCTCATATTACCTTGAGATTTATCGGATATTCCCAAAATCAAATTATTATCAGAATCAAATCCAAGCATAAATATTATTTAACCTCAAAGACATCCGATGATAATATCTCATTGTTGTTTTACTGTTGATTGAACAGAAACCGGAACTGCCGGCGCCATCGTGGCGCTATTACCGCTTTGACCTTCGCACTTCAAAATAGAATCCAAAGATTTTAACTCTCGCTCGGAATTCAATTCTCCCGAAACACTTTCCGCCGGATTGATTTGAGAATCTCCTTCCAACAGCACCCTTTCAATTCGGTTTTGGTTTTTTACCCTTTCCATTTGTCTGATTTGAACCGTCTGGTCTTTATATTCCTTAGCTTTTACGCTGGTTTGAGCCGACTCAATCATTCTCTCCACATGTTTGGCGGAATTTTCCTGAGCATTAATAATCGCCGCCTGCGCTTCTTCCGGAACCTGATTATAGACCTTGGCTAGAACCTCTTGCTGGCGCAGACTCACCTCTTTAATTTTTTCAACGACTTGTTCCGGATTTTTCACTTCCGTCACCAATTTCTCCAATTTGGCAAAATTCAGCTGATATCGATCAACCGTGGTAGTTGATTGCTTCTGCGTCATTTCTTCCACTCGCCTCTCAGTTAATTGCAGCAGATAATCCGTTTTTTCTTCCTTAGAAAAAGTAAAAAATAATCTGGCCGATTCCAATACCGGTTGCAAAAAATACAGCTTAGAGCTTGGTTTAAAAACCCCAAAGCGGCATAAACGGGCGATGACAGGCCTAAGAAGAAGACCATCAAAAAAACGATAGTAATTTTTTTCATAATTTTATTTTATTAATTATTTAATTAAACGGCCACGGACTTATTATACCATAAAATTACAGAGCCGTGAACTCCATAAAAAAATAAGCTCCCATTTTGGAGATTATTTTAGACTACTGCCTCTGTGAAATATTCTTACCTTAAATATCCAGCCGATCTTTCAAGTCTTTTTTGATGGCAGTCAGATGAGAAGGCAGATCGATATCCTTGAACTTTTTAATATAATATTCAATCAACTGCTCTTTTCCTACAATTACGCCCAACGTATCCGAGTATGCGAAGTCCGCTTTTCGGATTTAATAAATAATTTTATTAATTGCCTTAATGCAATCTTATCGTACTTTTCCTGAAATTACCACCCAACGGAGAAAAGCAAATTTGGGTCGAAAAAGTTTTGTACTCCTTGATTTAAAAGTCTAATAACGCAAAACTTTTGAGCCGCATACTCGGTGTTATGTGATGTTTCCTTTCGCCCACCTTAAAATTCTCTATAACGTGCATTGCCAGGATGTCCGTAAATGTCCAAAAGTAATTCTTTATGAGAGCCAAAATGTGCCCTCATCACATTAAATTCTTTTTTCAAACCTTCTTCAATGAGCGAAACAATTTTTATACCATCTTTAGCTTTTGCAAGATTATTTGATAAATGAGCAAACGGCAGAATAACCACATTTTTATGCCCAACATCTTGGCACATTTTGGCGACTTCCTCTGATAAGCCAGAAGAAGTTTTTTCAATGTCATCATTTTTTTCAACTGTAACTAAAGCAACCACACAATCTTTGCAATTTTGTTCCTTTTCTTGAACTTCTTCTGGCGTAATATCTTTTGGACGATCGGACATCCTGTCAATTTTTACGCCGTAATTTTTACAATGAAATAATAATGCTCTCATAATTTTAACTTTTTTGCGATTAAGGGCGAAAGGAAATTTCACATAACTCGTTATTATGCGAATAGTTTTCATAAACACAAGGGATGTTGTATTTTGTGCGAAGCTAGATTGCGCCGAGACTTCCAACCTTGATTTTTCGAAATGTGATTCTTGGCGGTGCCTTTTGGACGAAATCCGAACTTTTTTTGAAGAAAATGCGGGGAGGAAGGGACTCAAACCACTCGGGTCGTCCGATACTTTATAATTAGTCCCTATTAATGTTTCGGCTAATACAAGCCAAGGACTCGGGTCGTCCGATAATAGATAATCTTGGCGGTACCTTTTGGACAAAATCCGAACCTATTTCGCCCAAAATCCTGACACTGACTTTTGATTGTCGCCCTACGGGCGACAATCCCGCCCAACGTTTCCGCCCGCCTCCGTTTTGCC
>MNUV01000049.1:0-1782 GCA_001871235.1 Candidatus Falkowbacteria bacterium CG1_02_41_21 | reverse complement strand
CCTTCCTGCTGACGCAGGAATTGCGGAAACGCTTTCCCACTCCCAGCCCGCCTTCGGCGGGCAGAGCAGGCGGGCAAAAATTCCTTCCCCCCCAACCCCTTCCTTTTTGCCCGCCTGCTTGGGCTTCGCCCAGATTTTTTTCGGCGGACGAACTATCATATTTTTAGTCGCCCTTGTCCCACCGCACCCATACGCGGGCGACAATAAGGAACTCCCTAAAAATTGTTGTATAAAAATAGATTTCATGTTAGTATATTTGTGAGGGCTTACATAAACGCCCATACTTATACTATCATACTATGGAAAACAAACAAAGTAAAGAAATTGGGGATAAAATAAAGGCCTTGCGAAACAAGCAAGAATTAACGCAAGACGCTCTCGCTCGCAAATGCGATATTCCCTATACAACGCTAACCAAAATTGAATCAAATGTGATAACGAAACCGTCAATCCAAACCGTAGCAAAAATTGCTAAAGGGTTGGGCGTTAGCATTGACGATTTAATGAGATAGCATGGATAAATATCTAAACAAAATTATCAAAGGCGACTGCATAGAGGTATTAAAAGATATACCGGAAAATTCTGTTGACCTTATTTTCGCCGACCCGCCGTATAATTTGCAGTTGCAGGGCGATCTTTATCGGCCCAATCAAACCAGAGTGGACGGAGTAGATGACAAATGGGATCAGTTTTCTTCATTCGAAGAATACGACCAATTTACTCATGATTGGCTAAAGAGTTGCAAAAGAGTATTAAAAAAAGATGGCACAATTTGGGTAATTGGCAGTTATCATAATATTTTCCGTGTTGGAAAAATTATGCAGGATTTAGGATTTTGGACATTGAACGATGTTGTCTGGATTAAGACAAATCCTATGCCCAACTTCAAGGGTACTCGATTTAATAATGCTCAAGAAACACTAATTTGGGCGGCGAAAAACCAAAAATCAAAATATACTTTTCATTACAAATCAATGAAAGCTTTTGGTGACGACAAACAGATGAGAAGCGATTGGTACATTCCTATTTGCAACGGCAAAGAAAGGATCAAATTAAATGGAGAGAAAGCCCACTCAACGCAGAAACCAGAGGCATTATTGTATAGAATTATAGTAGCTACCTCTAACCCCGGAGATATTGTTTTAGATCCTTTTATGGGAAGCGGAACAACGGGGGCTGTTGCTAAAAAACTCGGGCGCAATTTTATAGGTATAGAAAAAGAGAATGTTTATATTAAAATTGCTAACGAAAGAATTAAAAAAGTTAAACAGATTGACGACAAGCTTTTGTCGTATGCCATTGAAGAAAAAAAGCCAAAAGTGCCATTTGGAAATTTGATTGAAGTGGGTTTTATTAAAGTTGGTGATTTTCTGTACTCAAAAGATAAAAAGCATAAGGCAAAAGTTTTAGCAAATACTACTTTGGAATGGGATAATAAAACGGGCTCTATTCACAAGATAAGCGCGACAATTTTAGCAAAGACAGCAAATAATGGGTGGACATTTTGGTATGTTTCCCAAAACAGCGATTTGGTTTTACTTGATGAATTACGGAATCGCTATATTAAACAATATTTAACTTAAAACTATGCAATACGAAAAATTCAAAAACATTTTTAACGAAACAATTTTTGAGGAATCAAAAGCAGTTTTGATTGAAAAAATAGCAAAATATCCAAATAGGTATATCGGCTTGTTTAGGCCAACAAAACCTAAGGCAAAAATTTTACAAAATTTATTACAATCTCATGAAATCCGTTTTGGTGACGCTTTCGAGACGAT
>MNUV01000050.1 GCA_001871235.1 Candidatus Falkowbacteria bacterium CG1_02_41_21 | reverse complement strand
CGTTAAGCTCACCGTTGATTACACCAAAACCGTGGAACAAGCTATCGCTGACGGCAACTATGATTGGAAAAACAGCGATGTTACCGCCAAAAATTTCCCCATTTCTCCGGAAATGATTGGAAAAAAAGTTGATATCTCCGGCAGGCTATTTCATTTTGATCGTAACATCGGTAGTGAAAACGCTATCAAGAAAATGGATAGTGATGGTTGCCGCCCCGCCACTTTAATGGAACTATTAGCTCTTGGCGCCACTCACCCAGAACTCCAAAAACAATTCCCTATTATCGCTCTTGGCTCCGTTTGGCGCACTTTCATTGGCTTTCGTCAGGTTCCTTATCTTGATGTCAATGACGACGATCGCGAGCTCGACCTCAGCTACTTTGGCGATGATTGGTGGGCCTGTTGTCGTTTCCTCGGTGTCCGCAAGTAGCTCTTTGCCACTTGGACGCTTTGCTCTGGCACTTGAACCCTTGAGCTCTTGGCTCTTAAAAATACATTTTCCCGTTTCAGCAATGAAGCGGGATTTTTTTATTCCCAAAAATATGTTAAGATAACTGGTGGATAGTAGGCGACACTGCTTGCGGTTATGGCTTCAAGCGGCCGAATTCTAAAATAATATTTTGGTCGGAATGATTAATTGAATCCAGTTAATTAGTGTGCCAAGTGTTGTTTTCAAAAAATAGAATACTTGGCGCTTTCAGCTGGTGGATTTAAATATCCCGAATAAAATTCAACCCCGACAGTATTGAAGGGGCGGTGCTCCTGATGGCTGAAAGCGATTTTTGTTGGCTCCGTTTGGCGCAATTCCAATGACAATCGTCAGGTTCCTTATCTTGATGTCAATGACAACGATCGCAAGCTCAACCTCAACTACTTTGACAATGATTGGACTGCCCGTTGTCGTTTCCTCGGTGTCCGCTAGTAATTTGTTTTCCCGCTTCAAGTGAGGCGGGTTTTTTAGAATAATTTTTTCCAACCGCCGATTATTTTCCCAATTTCATTAAGCGCTTCCGATAGTTGCAAATATTTTTTATTTTCCAGAGATTTGGTTTGCCAGAGAATTTGTAGAAAAAATTTTAATGAGTCCAATTTGATGGCGGCCTTATCAATAAAAGACAGTTTATTTTCTTTGGCGGCATATTTAGCCGTCAGAATTATTTCCAGTATTTCCGTAAATAGATTATCAATTTTAATCCCCAAATTATAGCGCACTAAGCGGGGCAATTGCAGCGAAAAGCCATGCCAGAGAAGATAAGTTTCGGTTAGTTTTTGCAAAATGGAAAAGTTTCCAAGGGGGGGGTTTATGGCTATATATTTATGAAGAAAAAATTAAATATTAATTATTTAGATATTATTGCGACCGGAAATTTATTAGTGGCCTGGCAAGAGTTTATTGTGGATAAGACCAAGAAAAAAGATGTCATTGAATTTTCCCTCTCCTTGGCTGATAACATCTTACAGCTTAATAGCGAACTTGCCAATGATGCTTACCGCCATGGACCTTATCAAGATTTTTATATCTCTGATCCAAAATTGCGCCATATTCATAAAGCATCGGTTCGCGATCGCTTGGCTCATCATGCCATTTATCGCCAATTATATCCATTCTTTGATAGAATTTTTATCGCTCATTCCTATTCTTGTCGTTTAGACAAAGGCACTCATCGGGCAATTATGGCGTTTAATAAAATGATGGGGCGGGTTAGCCATAACCATACTAAAACTTGTTGGATTTTACAATGTGATATTAGGAAGTTTTTTGATAATATTAATCATCAAATTTTATCAGAAATTCTGCGGGAATATATTGCGGATGAGAAAATTTTGTCTTTATTAAATAATATTATTAGCAGTTATGAGTCCGCTCCCGGCCGTGGTTTGCCGCTCGGTAATTTGACCTCGCAATTGTTGGTTAATATTTATATGAACTCTTTTGATCAATATGTAAAACATCAAGTCAAAGCCAAATATTATATTCGTTATGCCGATGATTTCGTCTTTCTGTCGGCCGACAGAGATGAGTTGCTGGGTATTTTGGCAAAAATAGACAGATTTTTAAATGATAAATTAAAACTGCAAATTCACCCGCGAAAAATTTATTTAAAAACCATAGAGCGCGAGGTTGATTTTTTGGGTTGGGTAAATTTTTCCGAGCATAAGGTTCTGCGAACTAAAACTAAAAGGAGAATGATGACCAAAATAAAAAATAGTCCAAAGCCGGCGAGCCTAGCTTCTTATCTGGGAATGTTAAAACATGGTGATGCCAGTAATCTTAAACGAGAATTGGTAAATAATTATTGGATTAATTTTCCAGAGCAGTAAAACAAAAAAGACCTGAGTCTATCAGATCTTTTTTGCTGTATATTCTTGTTGGTTTAGATTAAGAATTTTTTGCTGGCGCCCAAATCAGTGAAGTCATCGGATTCTTCCACCAATCTGGAGGAAGCGGTCTTTCGGAAGGCCATAATTTCTACCAGACAGCCTTTGTTATTCTGTAAGTAGGAAACAACCGGCAAGTAGTCGCCATCACCGGAAACTAGAATAATAACATCCAGTTTATCGCCCAGTTTAATGGCATCAATGGTGATGCCGACATCCCAATCGCCTTTTTTAGCTCCGCCGGCAAAAATTTGGAGGTCTTTCATTTTGACTTCAAACCCTTGTTGGCTTAAAGCTTCAAAAAATGACATTTCGTCATTATTTTCAGTCTTAATGACATAGGCCGTGGCTCGAATCAATTTTCGATCAGCGACAGCCTGAGTCAAAATTTCTCTGAAATTAACCTTCTTGCCGTATAAATTTTTGGCGCTATGGTACATGTTGGAAACATCTACCAAGACGCCGACTCTTTGTTCTTTATGTTTTATCATAAATAATTATTTTTCTTCAACCACGTCAGCTTCCGGTTCGTCTTCACCTAAAACTTCATCAAACTTTTTTTCCAGAATAGCCTTAGCCTCTTCCTCTTCTTGCAGTTTTTGGGCAATCTTTAATTTTAATTTAGCGGCTAATTCGGCAAAGGCCGGAGCGTCTTCTTTTTGTAAATATTTTAATAGACGACGTCTTTCGGCTACTTTTTTCAGCAGACCACGACGAGAAGAATAGTCGTGTTTGTGGGCTTTCAAGTGCTTGGATAATTGTTCAATTTCGGCTGTTAGAATAGCGATTTGAACTTGAGGGGATCCAGTATCATTGTCATGAGTCCGAAACTTTTTAATTAATTTTTCCTTGTTTTTTTTGTCTAACATAGACTGGTCATTCCCAATCCGAGGTATGGTTTGGGCCATAGCCAAGAATGGGCAATATTATTAATTTATTTAGATTTGTTAGCTTTCTTTTGTAATTTTGATTTCTGGTGGGAAGCGGTATTGGCTTTGATGATGCCTTTCTTCACCATCTTATCAATGGCTTGAATGGCGCTGTTGATGCCAACCTTGGCTTTAATTTCCTTGGATTCAATATTCTTGATGATATCTTTTACCAATTTCTTGGTATTTGCTTTGATGCTGTTGTTGATCTTCTTTCTTTTTACGTTTTTGCGTAAATCTTTTTTGGCCGCTCGTTGATTAGGCATAGTAGGTATAAATATAGGTTAATTAAAAGTAAAAAAATTGTAACATAATAACAAACAAAAATCAAGTTTCGTCGTCTGTTTTGCTTGTCGGGGTGGCGGGACTTGAACCCACGATCTTCTGGTCCCAAACCAGACGCCTTACCAACTGGGCCACACCCCGTTATACGTTGAATTTTTCTTTTAAGCCTTCAATCCAGCCCATTAAACGGAAGAATTTGATAACATCATTAATCCTTAAATGTATTGTACCATATTGTAGCTTTCTATTTCTTTTTTGTAAACTGGCTTGGCTGATGGAACAACAGGTTTTGAAAAAGTTTTGTCTCGGTATGCCAGTTAATTTGTGCCAAAAATTTATTGCTCGCTCTGAATTTTTGGAATCATGAAGCATGATTTGTATCCGGATTTGCGATTTTTCAAGTCCCAAGAATTTAGTAAAAAATTTTATCATTAATTTAATCATCTGGGGGTCGGCATTGGTAAAATCAATGCTTTTCCATTTACTTCCCATGGCCCCCTGTTTATACCCCTCTGCCCAATATAATGATGTGCCACAAATAAATAATGCATCGCTAAGGAATTTTGGAGCCTCCTTTTTTGCTAATTGATATATTTGTTTATGTTTCGCTCGCGCTATAATAGTTCTTTGTTTGTTCCTGGTTATCAATTTATAAATAGAGGTGGAGGTAACTCTTTTTTGAATTTTATCTTTAGCTTTTTCGGACAAGACGACATCTTTCAGCCATGTGCTTAGAGTGCTTTTGGGGATATCCAAAATAGAACTTATCTGGCTATAAGTTTTTCCATTCTCTCTAAGTTTTAAAGCTAGTATTTTGTCAGAACGCATATAAAAAATTGAACCCTTGATAACAGTATAATTATAGCATGGGTTCAATTTTTTGTGTATTTTGTGCCCCGGGTCAGAATTGAACTGACGACACAAGGATTTTCCATTTTTGGTGCCCAGATTTCTCCAGGGATTGGACTATCTCTTCTCCGGTTAACTCTCGTTAAGGGCGGAGTCGGGCGCTAGTGCAGGATTATTGTTGGGCTCACCTGCTAGTCTCTACACCTTCCCCAATCCTTTATCCCAATTGAGGCTTGGCTCGGGATTACCCTTTTTTAATAAAAAAGTAGGGCTTCCCCGAATTCACCCGATTGACATCCTAGTGTTTCCAATAGGCGGACCGAAAATCCAGTCCTTTGCTCTACCACTGAGCTACCGAGGCTCTTGTTGCGGGGGTCGGATTCGAACCGACGACCTCCGGGTTATGGGCCCGGCGAGCTGCCAACTGCTCTACCCCGCGATAATTTCAAGTGGGCAATGGAGGATTCGAACCTCCGACCTCAACATTATCAGTGTTGCGCTCTAACCAACTGAGCTAATTGCCCTAATTTCAGATAAAAAAACAGGAGAGCCTTAGAGCTCTTCAATAATATATAATAATCAAAATAAAAAAGCAATAGTTTTCCCGACTTATCCTTACATTTTGGCGATTAAGAGATTTAGCCCGGTCCTGAAATCGGTTTGGCCGGTTTTGTTCAAGTAATCCAGATGGGTCAACTCGCTGCTTATTCTTCTTAATTGGGCTAAAGTAAAATATTTGGTTTGATTGGCGCTTTTTTGGGCGACATAAGGATGCAGACCCAAAGACGGTCCGATTTTGCTGGGACTCTCACCATTATTTAAGGATACTTTAAGCTGCAGGATAATTTTAAATTGGCGCAGGAGCATCGCCAAGAGGTATTCATTGGCGACGTCTAAGTGGTACTGATCTTCTAAAATTTTTAAAGCGAGCGGTTTGTTTTTATTTCCCAAGGCGTCAGTCAGGGCGAAAATGTTATCATCAATCGCGGGCGAACAAATTTTTTCAATATCGCTGCTGGCAATTTCGGTTGCCGGTTTATAGTTAATCAGTTTCTCAATTTCATTATTGATTTGCCATAAGTCATTGTTGCTGTAATTAATCAACTCCGTGACGGCGGCGGACTTGATTGTCCCGCCTCTTTTCTCCACTTCGGTTTTGATCCAGCCGGACAACTCGGCAGGAGTAAGAGGTTTGAATTCTTGAGTAAATTTTTGTTGGCTTAAAAACTCAAACAGCTTTTTTTCTTTGGCGTTTAACGGACTGTCTTTTTCGCCGTTAGGGCTGACTTTCACGATTTTACCTTTCTGGTTTTTAAGTTTCGGTTCGTAGAGTACCAGAATGTCATCGCTTTTCTCTAAATTATTCTTTTGCAGATAGTTCAATAATTCTTCCAAGATGCTCACTTTTTTGTTGGCAAAAATATTTTCAATCAGGGTTAGTCTTTTTTTGGTAAACAGCGACCCGGTGTTGACGGTTTGGCTAATCTCAGTTAAATCAACCATAACTCCGTCCAGCACGTTAAAACTATGCTCGTTCGGATCAATTTCCTGAAAGAACTTGGTTTTTAATTCATTGATTTTTTGTTTGGCTTTAAAATTGTTGTCGCCGTAAAAAAAGATAATCATATTATAATTTTATTTTTTCAATTCGGGTAATCGGTCGTCCCAGGAATTTTTCTCCTAGTTTTTTAAATTGTTTGATATCATCGGTGGTGTAGAATTTGACAATCGGCCTAGCACTCGGTTTGAGCTTTAGTTCGGGATGACGGGTTAGATAATTTTTTAGACTCCGAGCAATTATATCACCGGTATTGGGGACCAGGCAATGTTTACCCATGATTTTTTTAGTTTCAGTCAGAAGAAAGGGATAGTGGGTGCAACCCAGAATCAGGGCATCCAGATTTTTTACTTTAAGCGGCTGGAGGTAGGATTTCAAGATATTTTTAGCCTCCGGTTTATGAGTCCAACCCTCTTCTATCAGAGGGACTAAGAGCGGAGCGCTGATTTGGTAAACCTTAATTTTTTTATTCAATTTTTTAATCTCAGTTTGGTAAACATTGGAATCAATAGTGGCTCGAGTGCCGATAATGCCCACTTTATGCAGTTTTTTGTTTTGGCCGGCAGCTTCGGCCAGCGGACGAATAACTCCCAAGACTTTCTGGCCGGGATATTTTTTTGGCAGATATTCCTGTTGAATGCGACGGAGTGCTTCGGCGGAAGCAGTATTGCAGGCAATAATAATCAGGTTGGTTCCTTGCGCAAAGAGCCAATCAATCGCCTCTTTAGTGTATTCATAAATAACGTCTTTTGATTTGCCGCCATAAGGGACGTGGGCATTATCGCCCAGATAAATATAATTGTATTGGGGAAGGGTTTTTAAAAAATGCTTGAAGACGCTCAAGCCCCCCAGGCCTGAATCAAAAACCCCGATAATATTTTTATTGCTGAACATAATGTTTGAATTGATTGCCTCGTTCTTTGTAGTTTTTAAACATCCCGAAGCTGGCGCAGGCCGTGGATAGTAGCACGATGTCATTCGGTTGGGCCAGTTTTTTCGCTTGGTTGATAGCTTCGTCCATACTGGAAACCAGAACCATGTTTTTGGCCCCGTATTTTATCTTTACCAACTCGTTTCGGATTCTCTTGGTGCCGGCACCTTGGAGCAGGAGGGTAAATTTCACCTTTTTTTTAATGACTTGAGCCAGCGGTTTGAAATTAGCGCCTTTGTCCGCTCCACCTACCAGCAATATAATCGGCTCTTTAAAAGATTGCAAATCCATAATGGTGCTTTCGGGAGTAGTGGCGAAGCTATTATCGTAATAAGTGATGTTGTTTTTTTTGGTCACGAATTCCAGACGATGTTCCAGCCCAACGAAAGTGGCGATGGATTTTTTGATTATAGCGTTAGAGATTTTTAGAGTTTTGGCCAGAGCGACAGCGGCTCCGATATTTTCTTGATTATAATTTCCGACCAGTCGGCTGGTTAATTTAGAACTATTGTAGTATATCTTTTGGCCGGGGCCTAAATATTTTTTGTACTGGCTAAATAATTTTTGGAATTTTTTATTGAGGAAAGAATAGTCAGTTTTAGTTTGATATCTAAGGAGATTTAATTTAGCCAAGATATAAGATCTGTAACTTTTATGATAGTTGGGATTGAGGGGATCGGCCGGGGCCAAATGTTCTTTATAAATATTGGTAATTACGGAATATTTCGGGCTGGATTTTAAATCTTCCAATTGAAAGCTGGATAATTCCAAGACGACCCAATCAGCGGGTTTTATTTTTGCTAAGAAAGCAAACGGCGCAATACCGATGTTGCCTCCCAGCCAAACTTTTTTGCCGGCGGTTTTCAGGATTTGGTTAATCAGGCTGGCGGCGGTGCCTTTGCCCTTAGTACCGGAAACCCCAATAATGTTTTTAGTCGGGCATAGGGTTAGAAAAAGATTCATGGCGCTGTTTAGTTCCGCTTCGTGCTTTAAGGCTTCTTGGATGCCGGGACAAAGTATCGGCCAGCCGGGAGAACGGAACAAAAGATCAAAATCATATAATTTTTGGTTGAATTTTTTTTGCAGACGCCGCTTAATCTGTTTATAATCTTTCAGATCAATATATCTGCCCCCCAATTCTTTAACCGAGCGGGCATCGCAAATGGTAATCGGATTTTTTATTTTTTGTTTTAATAAGTACTTCAAGAGAGCCTGATTTTCTATCCCCAATCCCAAGATGGCTATTCTTTTTTGGGCTAATTGTTTTTTGATATCTATTGACATATTTAAAAAATTATGATTAATTGGTAGTATAATAGATTGAATTATTAACTGATCTTTAAAATTCGAAAGGAGACTTATAATGTTAGCGATAATTTCGTTCCTTTTCTTGGCGTCATTTCTCGCTGTTTCGCCCTGGTTGGTAAAATTGGGAGTAATATCCGAATACCAGTGGAGAAAGTTGAGAATTTTCGTATTTTATCAAATCCCAAGCGAATTAATCATTTTTCTGTTGATTTTAGCCCCGATTGCCCTGTTTTATACCATTTTTTATCTGATTGCCGGTGATTTAAAACAACTGACCGAGGCTGACTTGTCTAGTTTGACGATTAATTTGCCTCTCGGCCTGGAAAATATAAACTTCGACGATTTTGGACTTGAATATTCTCTTTCCGGCTGGTGGAATATTCTCTTTCCGGCGATCTGGGTTAACTTAATAAGATATTTGTATAAAATTACTTATGACTTTAAGTTTCCTTATTCTAGACTGGAATACTCCGGCTACGTATTGTTGATTTTTTTAACGGCAGCCATGCTTTATTTCTCATTCGTCGGTGGCTCGCCTTTGTATGGCCTGGCTTACAATTTAATTCTATTAATTTGTTATTCCACGGTTCATCTCTTGGTTTGCCTAGTAATCGGGATTCTTATCTTTTTGGGAGTCGACTATGTCTAAAGATGGTTTGTATTTAATTATAAATCATCTTTTTTATTTTATTTCATCTCGCCCCAATTCGTGCCGTATTTAATATCAACGATAATCGGGACTTTCAATTTAATAATATTTTCCATAATGTCTTTAATCTGACCGATATATTTTTTCACGGATTCTTCTTTAATTTCAAAAATCAATTCATCGTGAACCTGCAGAATCATTCTAATATCATTTTCTTTGGCAATCAACTGTGCAATTTTAATCATCGCTAATTTTATCATGTCCGCTGCCGTTCCTTGAAAGGGCATATTAATAGCCATCCGCTCGGCGCTTTTCTGCATCATAATAATTGTGGAATTTATTTCCGGCAAATTGCGCCGTCGTCCCAAAAGAGTTTCCACATAACCATGCTTCTGGGCGAATTCTAAATTAGTGGCGATATATTTTTTGATGCCGGCATAAGTGACAAAATATTTAGCGATGAATTCTTGCGCTTTTTGGTAGGGGATTCCGGCGCCCTGGCTAAGGCCGTGCGGACCTTGGCCGTAGATGACGCCAAAATTAACCGCCTTAGCTTCGCGTCTCATTTCGAGAGTGACTTTGTCTAGGGGCACTTCGTTAATGGCGGCCGCCGTGATGGCATGGATATCTTCATTATGGGCAAAAGCTTGGAGCATCCTCTTGTCAGCTGACATGTGGGCGACGAGCCGCAGTTCAATTTGGGAATAATCCAAACTGGCAAAAACATAGCCTTTTTCGGCGATAAAAGCCTGTCTAATTTTTTTGCCCAGGGCAGTTTTGGTAGGGATGTTTTGCAGGTTGGGGTCGTTTGATGACAGCCGGCCGGTGGCCGTGATAGTTTGGTTAAAATTGGTGTGCAGCCGGCCGGTCTTTTGGCTGACTAACCCCGGCAAGGCCTCCACGTAGGTGCTGAGGAGCTTGGTCAGCTCGCGATAATTTTGGAGTAAGGGGATAATCGGATGAGCGTCTTTCAATTTTTCCAATTGTTCGGCCGCAGTAGAGAGCCCGGTTTTAGTTTTTTTGATTCCTTTGGTGGCGATGGCCAATTTTTCATATAATATTTCTTTCAATTGTTTGGTGGATTTGATGTTGAATTTAGTCCCGGCCAATTTATGAATATCTTTTTCTAGTTTGTTTATTTCGATTTTTAATTCTCCGGACATTTGTTTCAGTATTTTTTTGTTTAACAAGATGCCGGTGTTTTCCATTTTGGCCAGAACAGGGATTAATGGAACTTCAATGTCTTGAAAAAGATCCCAAAGCTTTTCGGCCTTTAGTTTTTTTTCTAGAATACTAACTAAGCGCCAAGTGAAGTCGGCATCTTCGCCGGAATAGATGGCCATTTTTTTGGGAGATACGCCGGAAAAATCCAGTTCGGCAAATTTCTCTCCCAACAAATCTTTGCGGTTTATTTTTTCCCAGCCCAATTCGGCGAAGGTGATGGCGTCCAAATTATGTTGGCGGTTTTCCGGGTTGAGCAGATAGGAGGCAATCATGGTATCAAAATAAATACCTTTGGCTTCCAGCCCCTGGTTGTTTAGAACCTTCAAATCAAATTTAATATTATGCCCGCACTTTTTTATTTTCTCATCGGCCAGAATGGGAGCCAGTTCTTTTAGCCAATGATAGTTTTGGTTGATGTCCAGATAATAGGCCTCGCCTTCTTGCCAAGAAAAGGAGATGCCTAGGAGAGTGGTCGTCAGAGGATCAAGCGAAGTGGTCTCAGTGTCCAGAACAAATATTTTTTGCTGGGATAGAATCTTCAAGAAAGATTTGAAATCCGAATTGCTGTTGATTAATTGATATTGGAATTTTTTCTCATCTCGGGCTAATTTGTCGGAAATGGTAAACAGGTTCTCAATTTCTGCGGTTTTATTAGGCTCCGGAGCGAGATATTTGTCCAAACTGTTGAGCCGGGGCACCAAAGATTTAAACTCTAAAGCGCTAAAGAGGGCGATAATCTTGGCTTTATCCAGCTTTTGGCAGCGGGCAGCTTCCAAACCAAACTTAATGGGGGCGTTTTGATCAATAGTGGCCAGTTTTTGGCTTAAATACGCCTCTTTTTTATGTTCCTTTAATAGCCCCCAAATTCGAGGTTTGATTTTGCCGCTACTTTTGTCCACGGCTTCGTAGACTTTGTCTAGAGTTTTGAAATTATTTAATAGCTCGGAAGCGGTTTTCTCGCCAATGCCCTTCACCCCCGGAATATTATCGCTGGGGTCGCCCCTTAAAGCTTTGTAGTCAATCATTTGATTTGGTTTGAGGTTGTATCTGTCTTCCACTTCTTTGGCGCCATATAGAACGCTATCGGTGATACCGCGGCTCATGGTATAGACCTGAGTGTCGTTGTTGATTAATTGCAAAGTGTCCATGTCGCCGGTCATGATTATCTTTTTGATGCCGGAATTGACTTGGCGGGAAATGGTTCCAATCAAATCATCGGCTTCAAAACCGGACAGGTCATAAATCGGGATATCAAAAGCCTCGGCTATTTTTTTAACGAGCGGAATCTGTTCATAGAGTTCGTCGGGAGCCTTTACCCTCTGGGCTTTGTATTCCTTATATTCCAAATGGCGAAAGGTTTTGTCTTTTTTGTCTAATGTTAGCACAATATAATCAGGTTTGAGGTCGCTCAAGGCCTTTATCAAAAACAGGGTAAAGCCATAAACGGCGTTGACCACTTGGCCGGATTTAGTCGTCATGGTCGGCGGGAGGGCGTGAAAACTGCGGTGAATAATGGCATTGCCGTCGATGATAATCAGTTTTTGATTGGTTTTAGTCATAGTCTCAGTTTATCATTTTTGGGGTAATAATCAAAGTCATTTTGGGTTGAGAAAAATTTAAATAATGTCAATCCCTAGAAATACTATACTATTATTTGGCAAATTATTTGGGAAAATTTTTAATAAAATCTAACGTATATTTTTTAGGCGACTGCAAATCAATACTAGTATGAAGTCGTCTATTATTATAATATCTGATCCTCTTGGCGATCAGTTTTTTTAATTGGGTAAATGTTTCCATTTCTAAAAATTCAGTTTTATTCTCATCCTTCAGTCTTCCAAAAAATGATTCTTGCCCGGGATTTTCTG
>MNUV01000024.1:11874-12088 GCA_001871235.1 Candidatus Falkowbacteria bacterium CG1_02_41_21 | reverse complement strand
AGCGAAGCTTGCAATATAAAAAAACCATGATTGTTCATGGTTTTTTTGGGCGTAAGCCCTGAGATACCACGGGCGTAAGGCCGTGGAGTTTCATTGTTAAGGAATTATCATTTTTTCTTTCCTCAATAAAAAAGACTCAATTTGTGGCTGGAGTCGGTCTAATTTTTAGTTTTGGTCCAGTCCAACCAATAAGTTTAGGTCGGACGGGAATCAT
>MNUV01000024.1:0-11863 GCA_001871235.1 Candidatus Falkowbacteria bacterium CG1_02_41_21 | reverse complement strand
TCTAAATTATTTTTTCTTTTTGGGTTTCAGCTCTTTACAGACCTTCACAAACTCCACAAACAATGGATGCGGGGCGAGCGGACGAGAAATATATTCCGGGTGGAATTGGGTGCCGATAAAGAAAGGGTGTTTGGTGATTTCAATCGCTTCTACGATCAAGCCGTCAGGCGAGGTGCCGGCGATAGTCAGGCCATTCTTTTCAAAGACAGTGCGGTAGTCATTATTGAATTCATAGCGATGGCGATGTCTTTCGGAAACCACTTTTTGCTCGCTGAATCTGGCATAGGCTTTGGCCAGGCGGGTCTGGGGCATAATCTTACAAGGCCATCCGCCTAGACGAATGGTGCCGCCATAGCCTTTTTCTTTAATTAACTTCTCTTGTCCGGGCATAATGTGAATGACGGAATAAAGAGTTTCTTCATCCACCTCCTCGGAGTTAGCTCCTTTCAGGTCGCAAGCGTCGCGAGCGAATTCAATCACGGCCATTTGCATGCCATAGCATAAGCCGAAATAAGGGATATTATTGGTCCGGCAATATTTGATAGTGGCGATTTTACCTTCCGCTCCGCGACTGCCCCAGCCTTGGGGGACAATGATGCCGACTAATTTTTTCAAAATCTGGGTGCCTTGTTTTTCCACATCCTCGGCGTTAATCCATTCCAGTTTAACCCGGCAATGGTTATAAGCCGCGGCGTGTTTAACCGCTTCAATTACTGAAATATAGGAATCAGTCAAAGAAAAATCACCGGTGGCAAAGTATTTGCCGACAATTCCAATCGCCACTTCCGGACTTTTAATTTTAGTATTTTTAACCATTTGTTCCCAAGCGCTATTATTATCAGGCTTCTTGTCCCTGGCTTTCAAATCCAATTGTTTTAAAATCCGATCACCTAATTTATCTTTCTCAAAGTTTAAAGGAATATCATAAATAGAATCGGCGTCGGGAGCGGCAATAACATTTTCCGGGTGGATGTTGCAATTAACGGCAATTTTTTCGCGACGGTGTTGATCAATCGCCACTTCAGAACGGGCCACAATAAAATCCGGCTGGATGCCGGCGCTATTTAGGTTACGGACAGCGTGTTGGGTTGGCTTGGTTTTCATTTCCCCAATCATATTAGGTACCGGCAGATAAGAGACCATCACGAAAACGACATCTTTCGGACTATATAATTTCATGATGCGGGCGGCCTCCAGGAATAATAAATTTTCGTATTCGCCGACAGTACCGCCGATTTCAATAATCATAATTTCGGCGCCGGTTTTTTTGACCGCTTGATTAATCCGGTCTCTGATCTCCATCGGGATATGAGGTACCACCTGAACGCATTTTCCTTTATATTCCAAGTTACGTTCCTTGTTGATAACGGTCTGATAAATCCGGCCGGTCGTCATGTAATTTTCTTTGTAGATATTTTTATTTAGAAACCGTTCATAATTGCCGATGTCTTGATCGGTTTCATCCCCGTCTTCGGTCACAAATACTTCGCCGTGTTCAATCGGATTCATGGTGCCGGCGTCAATGTTGATATAGGGGTCCATTTTGATGGCGCTGACGCTGTAGCCTTTAGTTTGAAGAATCTCACCGATGGAAGCGGTGGTAATTCCCTTGCCGACGCCGCTCATGACGCCGCCGACGACGAAGATATACTTAGTGGGGATTTTTTTGGCCATATTATTTGTCTAGATGTTATTTCTTATTATTTAAAATATCCAGAGCTTTTTGCAGCTGCGGATCCTTTTCGGCCTTAACATCGGCAGCGGTCATTATCACTTCTTGATCCGGAGTAATTCCCTGGTCGTTGATGGACGTCCCTTTGGGGGTCAGCCACTTGGCAATAGTGATTTTGATGGAAGAGCCGTCTTCTAAATCAATCAGGCTTTGAATTGATCCTTTGCCGAAAGATTTTTCTCCGACAATCGTGGCCTTCTTGGTGTCTTGCAAGGCTCCCGCCACAATTTCTGAGGCGGAAGCGCTGCCCTCGTTAATGAGCACGACCGTCGGGATATCTTTCAGTTTGGTGGAGCCGGTGGTCAAATATTTGTTTTGTTTAGTTTCACTGAACTTTTCAATTACCACCGGACCTGATTCCACCCATTCACTCGACATATCAACGGCCGTATCCAAATAGCCGCCCGGATTATTACGCAAATCCAAAATTATTCCTTTGGGTTTTTTGACCCCAATATCATTAACGGCTTCTTGAAAAAGCCCCCAAGTATCATCATTGAAAGCGCTGATGGAGATTAGATAAAGACCGTCGGAGCGCATTTCAGTTTTGACGCTTTTAACGAAAATAACGCCGCGAGTAATGGTGTAGTCTTTAGTATCCTTTTCGCCTTGGCGGAAAATCGTTAAAGTAACGGCGGTGTCTTTAGGCCCTCGAATTTGACGAACAGCTTCATTGACGGTCATGTTAATAGTTGAGGTTCCATTGATAGCGAAAATTTGATCCCCGGCTTTTAATCCGGCTTTAGCGGCGGGCATGTCGGCTAAAGGTGAAATAATGGTAATAATTTCATTTTTAAGGCCAAGCTCAGCTCCGATACCCTCAAATGTTCCGGCTAAATCGTCCGCATATTGTTGGCTTTCTTTGGGATCCATAAAGAAGGTATAAGGGTCGCCGACGGCCGCTACTAGGCCTTTTAAAGCTCCATAGAAGAGGGTTTGGTCGTCTAACTTGCTCTTGTCGACATAATTGTCTTTCAGGGTATTCCAGACCTTCCAATAGAGATTAAAATCAATATCGGAAGTGATGGCGCTGGCGGAGTTTAGTTTATCCATTCCAAAGTAACCAATTTCTTTTTGAACTAATTCCCCGAAGGAATTGCTGTTTTGCGATAAATAGGCTCCAGCGCTAAAGGCGCAAAAAAGAGACAATAGGCATAAAACGGCCACTCCGGAAAATTTCCAAAACTTCTTATTCTTTTCAGTCATATTATAATATTTTATTTTCTTAGAATTTTAATTTGAGGATATTCTCTTAAATCAACTAATTTTGAGGTCCTGGTTTTCACATCATGACCGCCAGCAATGATTAACTGAGGCTTTTTCAGCCCCAGGGATGCGGTTAGATTGGATATCCTACCCATGGGTTTCAGACCATGGAGATTGGCGCTGGTGGAAACTAGTGGGATGCCTAAACCTTTTATTATTTTAATCAAAAAATCGGATTTTGGCAAACGGACCGCTAAGCCATCTTTTGAGAAATTTAGATTATCCGGCAAGAAACCTTTATCCTCCAAGATGACGGTGGTGGGACGAGACTTTGTTTGCCAAACCTTTTTGAGATAAATTTCTTGGGCGCCGGAAACAACCAAATACTTTTTTAACATCTCAAAGCTGCTAACTAAAATCAAGAGCGGTTTGTTTTGGGGTCGGCCTTTGAAATCGCGCAGTTTTTTTATGGCTCTCGCCTCATCAGCCCTGACACTTAAACCATAGACGGTGTCGGATGGGAGCAGAACTATTTTGCCGGCAGTTAAATATTCAATTGCCAAACTTATCTCTGCCCCGTTTTTGGTCTGCGGGTCTAACTTGATATATTTCATGACGGGAAGATTAAATTTGGATAATGGATTTCAAGACCTTCAAAGCTTCCGGGAAAAGCGGTGTCAAAATGTTAACCAGTTTCATCAATAAGGGTGAAATTTTGGAAACGGATAATTGCTGGCCCAGGAAGGTGTCAATAAAAGTATAACGTGAGGCGACATAGATAATCAGACCAAAGGTAAAGGTACCTTCAATAAAGCCGAAGACCGCTCCGGTAATTTTGTTAATGCCCTTCAAGAATGGAATAATGGCCAAGACGTTGAAAATCTTTTCAATCAGATAAAATCCCATTCCCACCAAACGGCTGACAATAGTCAGAACCAGAATAAAAGAAATGACCTTGCCGACATTTTCATGCCCGAAGAATAACCATTTAAACCACTCATAGAATATCAGATAAAAGTGACTGGCCACCCAGGCGCCAATAATGAGTCCGGCTAAGTAGCCGACCATTTTTATCAATCCAAAGAACAGGCCATAGAAAACAAAACCGGCTAAAAACAAAATTATGATGACATCAATAATAGGAACCATATATTTTTATTTTTAATAATTAATCCCGTTGGTTTATGGAACTTGCCTACTCAGACTAGTTTGATAAGCCTGAATCAATGTGTATAAGTTTGAAACATCAGTTGAAGTCAGTCCGGTTCCGACACTAGCAAAGGCAAATGGTTGAGCCGAGCCTACGGCTGTCGTAACTCGGCCGATTTCAACGGAGTGGTTGGTAAAATTATTTGAATTAGTACTGGTGCTTATTGCCTGTTGGGTGTTATTTTGATATACCCTATTATCTGTCGATGATATTCTGGAACCGGTAATAAGTCCATTTAACGGTATTGTTGATTTTGCCGCCCAAGCAGCGTCAGTTCCTATAATAGACAAGGTTCCATAACTAGCTCTATTCGAAAGCAGACAAAACCCGGTATTAGCGGCATACCAGCCGAGAGAACCTCGACCGCCGACATTAGTTTCGTATACCCCGTTTCTATTATAAAAAGACAAATGAAAATCGTTTATATTTTTACTTAAAGAAAGAGGGTTCCAACCAGTAGTGCCATAAGATGAAGCGGCGCCGTCGGATACTGCACCATTGGCATCGTGTGTCCAGACTCCGTTCCAGGTAATTTGATAATCGGCCGGAGCTTTTAAATTATATTTATGAGTAGCGGCAGTTCCACCGATAAAAGGATAGATAATATCCATTTTGGTCCATAGCCCGGCGGTTTTTAAATCCGTCACTAGAGTGTTAATGATGTCTTCTTGACCATCCGTTAAAGTTGCTACAGCATTTATAAAATTTAAGACGTCGGTGTCAATAAAATTGGCTGTGACGGAAATATTATCAGTGACATTTATATCGGTTCGAGGATTGGCAGTAGAGCTATCGCTCCAATCTATGAATGAGTAGCCGGCATCGCCGACAGCGGTCACCGCTGAGCCATCGGCGCCGCTACTGACTGTTTGGGTTGAAGTGCCGGTGATTGAACCGTTAGCTCCGGCGGTGTAAGTTAAAACATAAGCGTTAGTAGATTCGCATGTCCCATTTATTATTCCTTTGGAGGTGGCGCATTTATTTCCGGCGTTTAACTGGGCGGTTGATTCGGCCAAACAGAAATCTATTTTATAATCGGTCCCCGTAGCTGATTTTTGATATAAATATTCGCTATCAGGGCAAGCGCCATCATTTCTCGGAGTTGGATTATTAGGTAAAATAGTCATGTAGGTGGAAGAGGAACTAGATCCGATTAGGGCATTACCAAAAGTTAAAGAGGCCGGATATTGACCTTCATCTCGCAAATAAAGACTAAGAGTATTTTGAATTTGAGTAATATCACTAACGCGTTTGGCGTCACGGGCTTTTTGTCGAATATTGCTAAAAGAGATGGCAGAGATAGTCAAAAGAATGCCGATAATAGCTATGGTTACTACTAGTTCTATTAGGGTAAAGCCTGATTTTGTTTTTTTAGTCATATTATTTAACCTAATCGAGGAAATAGCGATTCCCCTTTTATTATTTGTTTGGCGCTAAATTGTTCTTTAATCTTTCGGGCGGTTTCCGGCAGGAACGGTTCCAGCCAATAGGCGATGTTTAAAATATTTTGAGCGACCGGTTTCAGAATAGTTTTGATCTCCTCCTGATCATCTAATTTCCAGGGAGTAGTTTGACTCAAAAACTCATCGCTCTCTTTGATTTTGTCCCACAGAGTTTTGAGGGCTTCGGAGAAAGAATATTCACTCATTTGATCAATGAATTTTTTAGCCAAATCTTCATCATTGTTTATCTCCAGTTCTAACTTAATCTCATTCTTCTCCAAAAGATTGGATGTTCGAGCCGCCAAGTTTCCCAGACCATTGGCCAGGTCGGCGTTATAGAGTTTAATCAGATTTTCTTCGGAAAAATCACTATCCTCAAAAGCTTGGATTTCGCGCAGGAAATAATAGCGGACGGCGTCGCAACCAAATTTGGCTACTAAAGCAAAGGGATCAACCACATTGCCCAGAGATTTGCTCATTTTTTGCCCCTGGTTGGTGATAAAACCAAAGATTAGAATCTGGAGAGAGTTAGGTAAACCGGCTGAAAGCAACATTGCTTGCCACATGGCGGTTTGTTGGCGCAGATTGTCTTTACCGCAAACTTGAAGGCCGGGCCAGAAAGCTTTAAATTTCTTTTCATCTTGAGGCCAACCCAAACAGGAAATATAATTGACTAGAGCGTCAAACCAGACATACATTACTTGCTCTGAATCGCCTGGGACATCAACGCCCCAAGGCATTTTGGTGCGCAGGCGGGAGATGGAAAAATCCTGCAGTCCGCCTTCCACGAAATTTTTGATTTCGGAAAAGCGGTGATGGGGTAAAACGATATCCGGATTGTTGTTGTATAATTCTAAAAGTGGTTTTTGGTAATTGGAGAAACGAAAGAAATAATTCTCTTCTTCAATAATTTCTAAATCTTTGTCAGGATGAAATTCACAGCGACCGTTAATCAATTCCGATTCGGTTTTTTCCAATTCACAGCCGACGCAATATTTGACCTGATAATTTTTTTTGTAAATATCTCCCTTAGCTAAACACCGATTCCAGAATTCTTGAACGGCCACCAGGTGATGGGGGTCGGTGGTCCTGATAAAGTTATTGTAACTAAGATTAAGGATTTTTTTGAGGTCGTTGAATTTAACCGCTAAGTTGTCGCAATAATCTTGGATGTCCAATTTAGCTTCTTGGGCTTTACGGAATATTTTGAGACCGTGTTCATCGGTCCCGGTGTTAAAAAAGACCTCATGGCCGGTCAGACGTTTAACCCGAGCAATAACGTCGGCCCGAATAATTTCCGCGGCAAAACCGATATGCGGCGCGGCATTGACATAAGCCAGAGTGGTGGTAATATAAAAATTTTTATGGTCAGACATATATAAAATTTATTTTTTATTTTTGATAATGACGACGAACTCTCCCCTTTGGGCATTAGTGTCGGCTTTAATTTCGGCCAATATTTTTTGGACGCTGCCACGATAGGCGGTTTCGTGCATTTTAGTCAGTTCCCGTCCGACCATCAATTCGGCTTCGGGGTTAATAACTGTGGTCAGTTCTTCCAAAAATTTGATAATCCGATGCTTGGATTCATAAACGACCACCGGGTACTCACTGGCTTTTATCTTGGCTAGGAACGTCTGCCGGCCTTTTTTATGAGGCGGAAAACCTAAGAACAGAAACTTGTCGGTGGGCATACCGGAAATGGATAAAGCGGCCGCTACGGCGCTCGGTCCGGGGATAGCTTCAATTTGGATGTCGGGAATAGCTGCCAATACTTGATGAACCAATTCCCCGCCCGGATCGGAAATTCCGGGAGTGCCGGCGTCACTAACCAGAGCTATCTTTTTAGCTTCTTTTAACAGTTCAATAATGTGGTTAACTTTAGTGATACCGGAATGATGATGATATGATAAAAGCGGCACCTTGATCTCGTAGTGTTGTAATATTTTTTGAGTGACCCGAGTATCTTCGCTCAAGATTAGGTCGGCTTCTTTTAAGATGCGCAGGGCGCGCCAAGTGATATCTTCCAAGTTTCCGATGGGTGTGGCGACGATGTATAAAGGCATAGGGTTAGGTGATATCTTCTTTTCTTTCTTTTAAGTATTTAGTCCAATCTTCAATCACGCCGACGATAACTTTGAAAGGAGCTTCAATAATAAAATCTAAGATGAAAATGAAGATATTGATGCGGGAAATGTTATTAGAGAGCCATTTGCCTACCGCCACTATCGGCATGTAGAAAAAATCAAAGATAAATCCAAAAATGGTTTCTTTTTCTTCAATGATAATATATTGCTTGACGTCGCGCTTGATGCGGAAGCTGAAAAAGCTGATAAAGGCCAAAAAGAATAAGAAGATAGTGATGCTCACCCAATTGAAATGGATAATATGCAATAATTTTATCAAGAAATAAATAGATAAAATAAAGGCGGTGGCGTAGATGAGGTTAAATAGGGCGTTCATGAAGTAGTTGCGTCTGGTGTCTTTGCGCAAATAAATCGGTTGAAACTTTTGGTTCTCCACAAAAGTGATTTCTTTGATGCCTTCAATAATTTTTTCCGTGTTCTTTTTGTTTGGTGTTTTAGTGAACATAATAATAATCAGCAACAGAACGACCGGAAAGGCGATATTAATGGCCAGCGACACGGGATTGAGCGGTTCCCCGAAGAATTTAATCGCCGGGATTTCCAGCAAGATGACAAAAATGGATTTGGTTAAGAAAATATAAATAATACTGCGCAGGCCGGAGCGCCAAAGCCGAGATTTGACTTTAACATATTTCTTTTCGCAGTGTTCCTTTACTAAATTTAAGAAAGCCTTGGTGTTTCCGGTGGCATTCTCATAAACTTTATTGGGATCGTCGGCGATAATTTCGGTCAAGAGCGAATAAAACAAAGAATAGCGCCGCACAATCTTATCCACTTGTTTGGTCAGCGGATGTTTCAATTGTTTTTCCACCAATAAATTAATGACATTTAAATTTTCCGCAATATAATGAATACCCGCAGTGTCAGCCTCTTTCCAATCATTATAATATTTAAAAGCGATAAAGCTTTGCATCTCCCTGTCCAGTTTTAAGAAATTGCGGACAATACTTAAATAGATTTGGATGTTCAGATCTTTCTGATAAGGCAAGTCGGACGGCAGTTTAATAACTTTGGATAGAATTTCAAACATATTGGTCATGGCCAATAATTTGACTTCATCGCGGTTAAGGTTTTCTTCAATTTCAGTGGAGGCCAAAACTATAATCCAGTTAAGAACATGGGAACGTTCTTGACTTTCGGCTTCTTTCAAATCTAGATTGTTCGGATGAATTTTTTTGTAACGATTGCGCAGCTCAATGTATTTTTCTAAGAGATCGGTGATCTCCTTGATCTTAACCTCTTTGACTTTGTCATTGGGCAAATAGCCGGCTTGGATTAATTCCGTTAAAAGTTTCATGGAAATGGCGCCGCTATCATACTCCATCACTACGCCCTCAATAAAAATGTGGCGTCTCAGAATTCTTTTAATGGCATTCTTACGCAACAAATGGTCGTCGTCATAATCAACGGCATTTCTGATTTTTTCATACAAAAAAGACAGCTGAGAACTGATGTCAGAAACATGAATTTTGGGGATTTCATCATCGTTAAAACCGGACTCGGATTTTTGCTTTTGGCCATAGATAAACTGGAACAGTTTTTTGGTGTTGGGCGTTAAAGTCAAAGAAACTTGATTTCTTTTGATTAAGTTAGGGCTAACCATATATATAGTTTGGATTTATTATTCCCTTTTATTTTATCTGGTTTATTCGTAAAAAGCAAATAAAGTTGGGTAAATATCCCTTGACAAGCCTTTTTATATCGGGTATCATATGAATGTATAAAAATAATGGCCATAAAGGGCTATTTTTAATTACTAAAATAGGTGTATGAATAAACTTTCCAATTATATCAAGGACTCGGTGGCGGAGATGAAAAAAGTTACTTGGCCGACTAAAAAAGAGACCTATAACTACACTTTATTGGTTATCGGCATTTCTTTGGCCGTGGCCCTGTTCTTGGGTGCTTTGGATTATATTTTCAGCTGGGGCTTAACATTAGTTATCACTAAATAGTTCATAAAATTTTTGGCCTAAAAAGGCCCGAAACAAACAAAATCATTATGGCTAAACAAATTTTAAACCAGGGGCGGCGCTGGTATGTGCTTCACACCTATTCCGGGTATGAAGAAAATGTGACTAGGAATTTAAAACAAAGAGTTGATACTCTGGATATGGGCGATAAGATTTTTAACGTTTTAGTTCCCACTGAAAAAAAGACTAAGATTAAGAATGGCAAGCGTAAAATCGTGGAAGAAAAGGTTTTCCCCGGTTATGTGCTGGTGGAAATGATCGTGACTGATGAATCGTGGTATGTCGTGCGCAACACTCCTAATGTCACCGGTTTTATCGGCGTGGGTTCCACCCCGACTCCGGTGGGGGATGAAGAAATTAAGGGCCTAATGAAACGGATGGGTCAAGAGGATCCTAAATTCAAGATTGATGTCACTGTCGGAGATCTCGTTCGGATTACTGAGGGACCATTTAAAAATATGGAAGGAAAAATTGTTAATATTGATGAGGCTAAAGGCAAGATTAAGGTCAACGTTTCCATGTTCAGTCGCGAAACTCCGGTGGAATTGGATTTCTTACAAATTAAAAAGGTCTAATATAGGAATATTTTCGTCGCTTCTGCGAAAATATCAATTAAATTAATATGGCTAAAAAGATAAAAACTTTAATTAAATTGCAAATCATTGGCGGCCAAGCCAATCCGGCTCCACCAGTCGGTCCGGCTTTGGGTCAGCATGGTTTAAACATCCAAGAGTTCTGTCAGCGTTTTAATGAAAAAACTAAAGACCGGATGGGCGATGTCGTTCCGGTGGAAATCACTGTTTATGAAGATCGCAGTTATGATTTTATCACCAAAACCGCTCCGGCTTCAGAATTAATTAAAAAATTCGCTAAAATTTCTAAAGGCTCGGCCAAGTCCTTGACTGATAAGGTTGGTTCAATTACCAAGGAGCAGTTGAAAGAAATTGCTAAAATTAAAATGACTGATTTAAATGCTAATGACATTGAGGCGGCGATGAATATTATCGCCGGCACAGCTCGGCAAATGGGCGTGGAAATCAAATAATAATTATTAATTAATTTGTGGGACAGTTCCCTTTTTAAGAAGGCCGACTGGATTGAACCACGAATAAAAATTATGCCAAAAGCAAAAATCGTTAAAAAGGAAGAAGTTAAGAAAGTAGTTAAAAAAATTGTGCCTCTTTTTGACAACACTAAATCATATAATATTGAAGAGGCGGTTGAATTGGTTAAAAAGGCTAACAAGGCTAAATTTGACGCTTCCGTTGAAGTTCATTTTCGTTTAGGTATTGATCCTAAAAAAGGCGATCAACAGATTCGGGGTGCTATTAGCCTGCCTCATGGTACCGGTAAAACAGTTAAGGTCGCGGCTTTTGTTTCCTCGGCCAATGAAAAGGCGGTTAAGGCGGCCGGAGCCGATTATGTCGGCGGCGATGAACTGATTGCGGAAATTAAAAAGACGGAAAAAACTGATTTTCAAGTCGCTGTTGCCGAACCGGAAATGATGAAAAATTTATCGGCCATTGCCAAAATCTTAGGTACTCGTGGTTTGATGCCCTCCCCGAAGAATGAGACTGTGACGCAAAATCCGGCTAAAGCCGTGGAAGAATTGAAGAAAGGTAAAATTAGTTTTAAGAATGATGATACCTCCAATGTTCATGCCGTGATTGGCAAGGTCAGCTTTGAAGCCAATAAGTTAGTTGAAAACTTTAACGTTTTTTTGGAAACCATCAAAAAAGCTAAACCCAGCTCATCCAAGGGCATTTATATCAAGAATGCCAGTATCAGTTCCACGATGGGTCCCGGCATCAAGATTAGTTTATAATCATCTATCAAGTAGATATATAAAAAATAACCTCGCTGAGGTTATTTTTTTGTTGTTAAGGAATTATCATTTTTTCTTTCCTCAATAAAAAAGACTCAATTTGTGGCTGGAGTCGGTCTAATTTTTAGTTTTGGTCCAGTCCAACCAATAAGTTTAGGTCGGACGGGAATCATTTCTTGTGGCTAAAGGGTCAAACTGTCCAATTTGATTGATTCTTCTCGCAACAAATTAGACCGATAATTGTCGATTGTTCTATGTCCCTAAACAAATGTAGTCCACCAAGTACCATCTCTGATACGATAGGTGATCTCAGTTAGGATCATTTCTT
>MNUV01000032.1 GCA_001871235.1 Candidatus Falkowbacteria bacterium CG1_02_41_21 | reverse complement strand
AATTTATAAACATCCATAAAACTATGCTATAATTACAATATAATTAATTAAAATAAACCTATGGACATCAAAGACCTAATGAAAAATATTAAGACTATGACTAGCGACCAAATTGAAAATAAACTGAACCAAATGGTTCACAGTAATTATCATTTTTCTAATTTAGATGAAAAAAATAAAGAGATTGCCTTAGATTTAATCGCTGATTATAAAAAAGATATTAAAAGTGGAATAGCCATCACTGCTCATAAAATTCAACGCGATATTTACCCCTTATATGAAAAAAGGCTAAGCCTGGGCTTAACCCAAAAAGATATTGACGATATCAAAAATATTCTTAACGCTTTTAAAGCCTAAGGTTTCTGTAAAACTAAATAATAATTAAATTTATCTTTAACAATTTTAATAATTTTTAAATTAGCCCTCCGGCTAATTTTTTTCAGCTCCCAAACAGAAAAAGCATGATAATAACGCAAACTGACCTGAGCGCCTTGAGAATTTTTCCAAAAAAATAGAATATCGCCCCAATCTAATTTATTTTCGGAAAACAGATATTTGAAATAACTCAAAATAATTAATTTCAAATATTTAGTTTGAGACCATAAATTCCAAACACTGATAATCATTCGGCCATCGACTGCCAATTTAGCGGCCATTTGCCGTAAAGCTTCAATTGGCAATTTTTTCCCCGGCAGGTGGTGCAAAACCGCGACACTGAAAACATAATCAAAATCAGACTCAGCCATCCGATCCAAACTTAAAACATCACTCACTAAAAATTTATAATTAGAATAATTTTTCTGCGCCAATTCAATTAACTCTCGGCTGCTATCAACTCCCAAATAATTAATCTTTTTATCTGCCAAAATCTCAAGCAAGCGGCCCTGGCCGCAACCCACATCCAACACACGAGAACCAGTTTTGAGGTCAGAGGTAAACTCATTCAGACCGGGCCAAATATATTTCTGCCTGGTAGCGTTAAACTCACCGGCGATATCAGAATAATTGGTTTTAACGATATGCAAAATTTTATCCCTAGTTGATTTATTCATAGAATTAATAATCACCCAAATAACTGACGGCCTTAACCGTCGGTCCCTGCTTTAAACAAACATCACATTGACCACATTTCTTAGAATTATGATCGCCGAAATAATTTAAAATATATTGCTGGCGACAGAGATCGGAATAAACATAAGACTCCATCTCATCCAATTTTTCATAGGCTCGCTGCTCTTTAGCTTTTAGGGCCGAAAAATCCAGATTTAAATCGGCCGAATCGACTGATTTAAGAACTTTGATTTCCGTTCCTTTAAAAGGCGGGCGATATTCCAATAGTCCCTGTTCATCTAATTTTTTTATCATTCGAAGCAAAGTTTCTCGCTTTATTTTTAGAATCGAAGCGATTTCTTCCAAGCTAATTTCCCAACCCTTTTGCAGTTCACTGCTAAAACGCTCAATCAGTTTCGTCAAAATTTCAATCTGAGTCTTGGCTCTTTTTCCCAGAGCTTCTAACATTTTATCGGGACCAGCCTTGGCTTGCAACCAGGCATTGGCAGTTTTTTCATTCGGTCGAGAAATATAACCCTCCCGCTCTAAAATCTTCAAAGAAGTTCCAATCGCCATTTCCGGGACTGACTCTGATAATTTTTGGCCCAATTCCGAGTAAGTGATAAGAATAGATTCGCCCGGATCATCACTCGCTCGACGACGCAAAAAATCATAAATCTCTAAAATAATATGGGATCCCGGATTATCACCTTTAATAAAAAATTCTCGTAAATATCGATCTTTGGGGGAGTATAAGAGCAAACAAAAACTTGGCTTTCCATCCCGACCGGCCCGACCGGCTTCTTGATAATAGGCTTCAATGGTACCGGGCATATCGTGATGAATTACGAAACGAATATCTTTTTTATTAATCCCCAAGCCAAAAGCATTAGTAGCGACCACCACTTGAGCCTCCCCGCTCATAAAGCTATTTTGGACCCACTCTCGACTGGCCGAATCCATCCCGGCGTGGTAAGTGACGGCCTTAACGTCATAACTGGTTAAAATATCAACCAATTCATCGGCCTTGCTTCGCGTTCCCACATAAACAATTCCGGTTTGAGCCGGAGCACTCTTGATGAAATCAACAATCATTTCCATTTTGGCTCGGTCATTCAAAGCCGCTACGCCGAATTGAAGATTGGGACGAGCAAAACCGGTAATCACCATAGTCGGCGATATCAAATTAAGTTGCTTAATGATATCCCCTCTCACTTCCGGCGTGGCCGTGGCCGTCAAAGCCACCACCGGCGGATTGCCGACTGAATTAATAACTTGATGCAATCTTAAATAACTGGGACGAAAATCATGGCCCCATTGGCTGATGCAGTGAGCCTCATCAATTGCACACAAGGCCACCTTAATATTACGTAAGCTGGCGACAAAAGATTGATTATAAAAACGCTCCGGAGCGATATAAACTATTTTAAAATCACCAGCCTTGATTTGCGCCAATCTGGCATCTACCTCCGCCGGGGAAATGGAAGAATTAATAAAAGTGGCGGGGACTCCAATTTTAGTTAAAGAATCAACCTGATCTTTCATTAAGGAAATCAAAGGTGAAATAACAATCGTCACGCCGTTTAAAACTAAGGCGGCCAGTTGAAAAATCAAAGACTTGCCGCCACCGGTCGGCATCACCACGATAGTATTTTGGCCAGCCAAAATACTATCAATAGCTTCCTCCTGACCGGGGCGAAAACTAGTATAGGCAAAATGTATTTTGAGTAATTGGAGCAGGGCTTGTTTTTTATCCATATCTTTTTATTGACAAACAAAAGACTGAAGGAAACCAATCGGGTTTCCTTCTTCATTTAAACTTGGAGTTTTTTCTTTTTAAAAATTTCCCAGACATTCTTGAACAACAAGGCTATCGTCATCGGTCCCACCCCGCCCGGGACGGGAGTGATATAGGCGACAGTGTCTTTAACGTCCGCAAAATCAACATCACCCAAAACCTTGTCTCCCACTTGAGTAATGCCGACATCAATAACCACCACTCCGATCTTTAACATGTCTTTCTTAACAAAATGCGGCAAACCTAAGGCTGTAATTAGAATATCAGCCTCTCGGGTCAAAACCTTCACCTCTTCTCGTTTCACTCGGCTCTCAGCCTCGCTCAATTTATCAAAATTATTAAGCGAATAAAGACTGACAACGGCCCCGGCTTTAATTAATATTTTTTGGAGCGACTTACCAAAAATATCGGAATTAAACAGAATACAAACTTTCTTACCAGGCAAGGGGCATTTAATCTCCTCTAAGATTTTTAAAACGGAAGCAAAAACCGGTGAAATAATATAATCAGGATGATTCAGGTGAAAACCATCGACATCCTTAGTGGGATCAATGGCGGCGATAACTTTATCAGTATTAAAAATATTGGGCAATGGCAATTGGACCAAAATGCCGTCAATTATGGCATCAAAATTTAAAAAATCAATAACTCCCAAGAGTTCAGTTTCGGAAGTAGCATCCTCTAAGCGATATAAATGAGTATCAATTCCCACTTTTTTAGCCTCTCTTTCCTTCAAGGCCACGTAGAGCTTGGAGTCCGGACGATCGTTGGCCAAAATAATAGCCAAGTTAGGTCTTGGCCCGTTTAATTTTTGTATTTCAGCGGCGACCTCATCCTTGATTTTTTCGGCAATTTTTTTACCATCGATTATTTCCATATTACTTGGGAGTCGGAAATTGTAGACACAAATTTCGAACGTCAGTTTTTAAATTATTTAAATAACCCAAATCATCTTTATGAGTAATAGCCGAATCAATAAAATTTACAATCATTTTTATTTCCGCTTCACCCATACCTCTGGTAGTCACGGCCGGAGTGCCGATTCTAACGCCCGATGGATTCATCGGCGGATTAGGATCATCGGGAATAGTGGAGCGAGAAACTGAAATGCCAACGGTCTCCAACACTTTCTCCGCCTCTTTGCCGCTTAATCCTTTATGGCTTAAATCCAAAACAAACAAATGATTATCGGTGCCGCCGGAAATAATCTTATAATCCAGCGCTAGAAAATTGGCGGCCATGGCCCGCGCATTAACAATTATTTTCTTGGCGTATTCTTTGAATTCCGGTTTTAAGGCTTCACCGAAAGCCACGGCCTTGGCGGCCGTAATATGATCATGCGGTCCGCCTTGCATCCCGGGAAATACCGCCCGATCAACTTGTTTGGCAAATTTTTCTTGGCACATGATGATAGCGCCTCGCGGCCCGCGCAAAGTTTTATGGGTAGTGGTGGAAACCACATCAAAAAAAGGCACCGGATTAGCTAAAACTCCAGCCGCAACTAAACCGGCAATATGGGCAATGTCGGCAAAAGTATAAGCTCCCACTTCATCCGCGATTTCTTTAAAGCGCTGCCAATCAATTTCCCGGCTATAAGCGCTAAAACCGGCTACAATCATTTTTGGTTTGGCCTCTTTAGCCAAGCGATAGACTTCATCCATATCAATCCGACCGGTAGCCGGATTTAATCCGTATTGAATAAAATTATATAAACGACCGGAAAAATTAACGCTATGACCGTGAGACAAATGTCCGCCATGATCCAACCGGAGCCCCAACACCTTATCTCCCGGTTCCAAAAAAGCCATATAGACAGCGGCATTAGCCGGCGAACCGGAAAGCGGTTGGACATTAACATGCGGCGCCGCAAATAATTCCTTGGCTCGGGCAATGGCCAAATCTTCCATCTTATCAATTACTTCATTGCCGCCATAATAACGCTTACCGCTATAACCCTCACTGTATTTGTTGGCTAAAACTGTGGCCATAGCCTCCAGCACTGCCGGAGAAACATAGTTCTCGGAAGCGATTAACTCCAACTCTTCATCCTGGCGCCGAGATTCTTCTGCCACTATTTCCCAGGCGGCCGGATCTTGGTTTTTTAGAAAATTATATTGAGGCATATATAGATATAATAGGGCAGTTGAAGTCTTTTGTCAAAAAATGATAAAAATCAAGAAAAAGCTGTAATATATGGGTATTTTACCAAAGGCTATTGACAAAATTATACAAAGGTGGTATAATATACTTGTATAAAATTAAGTTGTTTGACAAGCTCATGGCCAATTTATTTCTCAGTTTAGGACTGAATCGTTCAATTCTGAACTGAGAAATAAATTAATCAATTAAAAACAAATCAGCCATGAAAAAAATAAAGATTTTATCAGCCATTATAGTTTTAGCTTGTAGCATTAATTTTGTTTCCGCTCAAGGAGCCGGTGGAACGTTTATCCCAACAACATCCGTGTATGCTGGAGACCTAACCACCGAAAAATTTCAGGAAAAATTAAGCGTCATCGACGCTGAAATTTCCAAATACGAAACAAAAAAAACAAACGAGCTGGAATTATTGCAGAAGAGCTACAAGGATAATATGCCTTCAGCTCCAAAGCACCAGAAAACAGTAAAAGCTTCCAAAAATAAAAAAAGTGGATACAGTCTCATAGAAGACATCAATCCCACCACCGAAGCTATTGATACTGTTAAACCGATCACTATTGAAAAAGTTTCTGAAGACAATGACAATTACGCCGAAGTTAAAGCCGCTTATGATGCCAAATATGAAGCATCTAAAAATGCTATTATCAGCAAATACGACGCTTTGATTTCCAGATATGAAGACCAAAGATTAAAACTGACTGATGCCCTGGTCAACTCTAAAGGCAATTTTGTCGCCTCAACCACCTCCGCCAGCAATGCCGCTCAGCTCTATACTTCCATTAAGTATGCTGACAATTTCGGCAATAGCTCAGTTACTACGGGCAATTCAGTTAATCAACAGGGGGTAGTAATGTTATTCATTCATAATACATCGAGATATTGTACCGTAACCATTACTAGCGCCCCCTTTGCCGGAATTACTCTAACTCCTGGACAAAAAAGCATTGCAGCGCTTCCCGTCTCGATTGGAGTTTACTCTCTAGCTTACAATGAGTATCGTAACGGCACTGCCCTTGTTAGACCTAGAACTATGAACATCGCTGTTGGTCCGAAGAAAGAAGAAATCACCATCTTTGATAAATAAACAAAAAAGCACCCAACCAAAACTGGGTGCTTCTTTTTTTATTCAAAAATATTAAATTATATAGCACCAGTCATTCCCCCACCGGAATTAAAGGGTAAATTGGTAAAGACCCAGGCCGTAATAGCATAAGCCGCCAAAACAATCACTAAACCGATAATGGCCGTCTTAATCCTGTCCTGAGCCTTGGTCACCTGGTCTTCATTGCCACCGGCCGTCATCCACTGATAACCACCCAAAACTAGAAGGACCAAAAAGATTATACCCAATAAACCTAACACCACCCTGATAATCGTGGCGATTACATCGGCAATACTGGTATTGGGATCAAAACCGGCGCTACCTCGCAAAGCATCGGTTTGATCAGTCATCCCGCTGGAAGAGGCCAGAAGACCGGCGCTACATTGAGACATGGGGAGCAAAAAACTCAAAGTCAAAATTATCAAAATGAATAATGGGGTAAATTTTTTTAAAATTTTCATAAAATTATTTATTATAATAAATAACTGGAAATAAAAGCCCAAATAGCATAGGCCGACATAGTTAGGACCAAACCGATAATCGCTGTCTGGATGCGGTCTTTAGCCTTACTAACATCCTCTTCGTTGCCACCGGCCATCATCCACTTGAAACCGGCTAAAACTATCAAGATGACAAAGATAATACCCAATAAACTAAGAGCGGCGTTAATCACCATGCCAATGATAGAAGACATGGTGGTCGCATCCGCTTCGGCATATGGGCCGGAGGCGCCGGAACCAGTATTGTGCAAGCGATCCAGGGGAGAAGAACCGGCTGCGAAAACAAAATAAGGCAGAACTAACAAAAAAACTAAAGAGATTAAAATGGAAATTTGTTGAAAAATCTTTTTCATATTTTTATATTATTTTAGAAAATTTAAAATGCCCCCATTTGGCTGCCAGGCATTAAGAAACCAATCACAAAATAACTAACGGCATAAGCGCCTAAAACAATCACTAAACCGATTAAGGACTCTCTGATCATGTCCTTAGCTTTAGTTACTTTTTGCTCATCACCACCGGCAATCATCCACGAAAAACCGCTAAAAACTATCAGAGCCACAAAAATAACTCCCAGCAGAGACAACAAGGCGGTAATGGCCGTACTGATAATCTGTTCCGGGGTTAAAGCGCCGGCATTACCGGCAATGTTGAAACGAGCATTATAGGCCGCCGAATCCAAGCGATCCTGATTAGAATAAATATCACCGGAATCAACTCGAAAAGCATCATTCAAATTAGCCGCATTAATCGGCAATAAAGGAACAGCTAAAAAAAACATTAAAATAATTAATCCGGAAAATTTATAAAAAATATTTTTCATAATAACTATTGCATAGTTTGATTAACAAAAATGCTAGTCACAAAATAGGTAACAGCATAAGCGGCGATGACAATAACCAGGCCGATGATAGAATCAAAGATAATGCTTTTAGCTTTATCTACATTTTTCTCATTGCCCCGAGCCGTCATCCATAATATGCCGCCAAAAATCATCAATAATAAGAATATCACGCCCAAAAAAGACAGGGCGACTGTTATAATGGCGCTGATGCCACCTTCCAAAGTCGTTCCCGCGCCAAACAATCGCTGGCTATAGTGTCCGGTTTTTTTAGCGGTAGTGTCCAGCCCGGTGCTAGCCGCAAAATCATAAGCTAAAACCGCTCGAGAGAATAAAAATAATCCTAAAGTCGATATTGCTCCAACTAAACGATTTGTTTGACGCTTAATCATAAAATAAATTACAAACCACTAATTATTTTTGCCGGACTATTCTAGTAGGCACCAGTACTGGTGGACAAGTTCGGAGCCGGCAAAGCGCCGGTTTCAGTCAATTGCCGACCGATAAAGGCGGTGATGGCATAAGCGGAGAGAACGATTATCAAACCGATAATGGCCGAAGTTAAAATATTTTTAGCTTGTTCGGTATGTTTCTCATTGCCGGCCGCAGTCATCCAGAGAAAACCGGCATAAATGATTAATATCAACAATAACACGCCAATAAAAGATAGAACCGATCCGACAATTTGACCGACCTTAGTAGACAAAAATTGTCCGGGCTGAGACCCGACGGCCTGAGTATTAAATGGCGCGGACAATCCGCCGGCCGCGATGGTAGAATCCAATCCATAGCTGGAATCAACCGCGAAAACCTTATTCATTACAAAAAACAAGGACAAAAATATAAGTAAGGAAACTAAGGGAAAAACAATTTTATTAATCTTCTTCTTCATAATTGTATATAAAATTATTAAACGATAAATTACATTATAAGAAAAAACTCCCAGTTCCAATTAAGGAACCCCGGGCTAAAAACGAGAAAAACGATAACAAACAAAAAATTTGGAAAAAATTTCCACTACTCTAAACATAAATTAAATTTCTGTCTAAAGGAGTGGCCCCATTCTTGAGAAATAGGGATCCACTTTTCTGAAATCGATTTCGGAAAAATAAAAACGATGTTAGTTGCCAGTGGCATTGATAAGTTGGTTCAAAACGAAGGAAGCGATGCCCCAAGAAGCTAAAATGATGACTAAACCGATAACACCGGCTCCCATCAATTTTTGAGCCTCAGAAACCTTTTCTTCGTTACCGGCAGCGGTCATCCATTTAAAACCACCTAATAAGATGATAACTACAGCGATGATACCCAAAAACATCATAGCGGTATTGATAATCCGAGCTACAATCTCTCTAGGATCTTTAGCGCTTAATTGAATTTGGGAAGTAATTTTATCAACGCCGACATCAAGAGCGTGAGCTTGCAAGCCGAATAATAGAACGCCACCCATAGATATTAGAGCAAAAGATAACAAATTCTTCATAATTTTTTTATTCATAGTTCACCACCTTTCTAGTTTTAGTTTTTAATACTTAAATATTAACATATTTTTAAAATAAAAACAAATATGATAGACTAAATCTATATGAAAAAAGTCTTCCCCTTAAAGTTTAAGACCATTATTTGGGCCTTATTCTATATCCTAATTTTTGCCTTACTTTTAAAGCATTCCTACGCCTATTTAGACCCGGATTTTGGCTGGCATCTAAAAACGGGTCAGGAAATCATTACTACCGGCCAAGTGCCCAGTATTAACTACGTTAACTATACCCTTCTAGGAGAATCCTGGGTGGACCATGAATGGCTGGCTAATGCCGCCGTTTATTGGATCTTCACTAATTGGGGCTATTTGGCCGTTAATATTATTTTTGCTCTAATTCCACTTCTGACTTTAATATTCCTCAATCGTTTTATAACCAAAGAATATACCAAGGATAAAACCAACGTCTGGCTATTTATTTTAATAGAACTCGGGGGGTTAATGGCTTTTATCCCTCATTTTGGCGTCAGGATGCAAGAGATAACCTTTCTCAGCGTTTTATTGCTCTCCTTGATTTTATATCATTATAATAGAAACAAAAATTGGACCGGCCTATTATGGCTACTGCCTCTCTTCTATTTTTGGGCCAATGCTCATGGCGGATTTCTCATCGGCTGGATAATTTTAGGTCTATTCGCCTTGGCTAAAATTACCGAATACTTACTTCATAAATTCCGGCCCTGGAATTTTATGGACTTCAAAGATGTCCTAACCCTAACTCAAATCAGAAATTACATCTTAGTGGCTCTCGGCGCCTTGACGACCACCTTTCTAACACCCTATGGTTTAAAACTTTATGAATTCTTTCAAACCTATACCAACACCTTTTATTTCGATCACATCTTAGAATGGCTGCCCCAATGGAGTTATCCTTATGTTTACTGGCAGTGTCTGTTTATCTGCCTGACCATATCGGCTCTGGCTATTCATCTTTATTATATCGGCAAAAAAAATCCGAATCGGAAACTGAATCTCTGGCAGATCGGAATAATAATCGGGTTTACCATTCTAGCCATTAAATCGCGCCGGCATTTCCCCCTATTATTTATTGTCGCCACCCCCTGGCTCTTGGCTTTTATTACGGAATTTTTAGAAATCAAAGCCGTCGGATTCAAATATTTTAAAAATAAAGTGGTTAATATTTTAATAAATACTTTTTTATTCCTCTGTTTCTTTTTAGTCCCTTTAAATCTGCTGATTACTACTAATTTTATTAAAGATCCCTTTAATTCCTTCTGTGAAAACAAATATTCCGCCACTGGGAAAAACTTTCTCTTCCCTTGTAAGGCCATTAAAATTCTAAGGACGGATCCGAACTATAACCAGCTAAAATTATACAACAATTTCGGTTGGGGCGGATTCTTAATTTGGACCTGGCCGGAGAAACAACTCTTTATTGATGGGCGTATGCCTCAGGCTAATTATGCGGAACGTTCCATATTGGAAGAATACTCTGATTTTTTTGAAAAAAATCAAAGTGAATTTTATCTAAATAAGCATGAAATTAAAGCCGTCCTTTTGTCAGATGACAACCGACCCGTTAAACTCAACTGGTTTGAAAAGAATTTTCTATTTATGAATGAAGCTGATTTTAATAGCAAAAACCTTTTAAAAGAATATTTAAATCAAAGCTCTGAATGGAAATTAATATATACTGACAATATTGCCAAAGTTTATGTTCAAAAATAATAAAAAAATAATCTGGCAAACATTATTATGGTTAATTATTTTAGGTTGGTGTTTTTTTGCCCACGCCGATCACTCCTTTGACAGCGATGAGGGGGTGATTTTAGATGGCGCCTGGAACCTATATAATGATCGCCATTTATATTCAGATTTTTTTGAATTTATAACTCCCGGCAGCTTCTACTTAATTTTTTTTATTTGGAAAATATTTGGCATCAGTTTTTGGTCGGCAAAAATTGCTTCCATTTTACTTTTATTTTTATCGGCTATCGGCATTTATTCCATTGCTCAAAAAATATCTAAAAATAAACTAAATATTCTAGCTCCGATATTTTTTTGTCTGGCGACGTCCGGCCTGCCTTTAATCAATCACAATTTTTATAGCTTACCGTTTGCCATCTGGGCAATTTATTTTTTATTATTAGCCCTAGATAATAGTAAAGCTAAATATTTTATATGCGGTGGCCTGCTAACTGGAATAACCATCTTATTCCTACAAACGAAGGGATTGGCCCTAGGCACTGCAATTTTTTTATTTTTACTTGGATGGTTTAAAGGGCGACTTAAAACTATATTAATCTATTTGGGGGCCGCCCTAATACCATTATTAATATTTTTATTTTGGCCGCTCCAAACTATAATAAATAATTTATTAATATTCCCAATTAATAATTACCAACAAATCAATAAAGTATCAGTTACTTCTTTACTAATATCAACTCTAATATTGGGCCTGATTGTTTATTTATTCCGCCGAGAAAAAAATCCTAAAATATGGTTGCTCCTAATACTCCAGTTTTTTCTGCTCTTAACTACAATTCCTTTGCCCGATTACTACCATTTATTAATCGCCGGAGTCCCAATTATGGCCTTAACGGGAATAATAATAAACCAGATTAAAAATAAAGCCGAATCAATCTATTCTAAGCTTGCCAATTATTCTATAGTTGTCATAACAATGTCATTTGTTCTTTATCCGGCGATAGACTTTTTAGTTTTTAATTTCAAGCCCTTAGTCTCTGCCAATCGAGAAGTATTTGTTTTTATTGAAAATAATTGCCCCGGGAAATATATTTATGCCGGACCTTTTGCCCCTAATGTTTATTTTGAAAGTCGTAAACTAAACGCCACTCCTTATCCTTGGTTATTAACTGGCCACAACACACCCGAACAATTTTTAGAGGCTAAAGAATATTTAATCAAAAACGAGCCCAGTTGTGCTATTTTAGCCTATCCTAGATCACAATCCAGATTTAATTATAACCAAGACAATCTAGTGGAAAATTTTATTAGAGACGATTATTATCAAATACACGGCGAACAAAATTTTTATATTTACAAAAAAAATTAGCCTCACAAAATTTTTATGTCTAAAAATAAGATTAAAATTATCATAGGGTTATTTTTTTTAATTATTGCCAGTTTGGCAGCTCTAAAATATTTTCCTCTTCTAAAATATTACGCCGACCATAATAATGCTTATGTAATTTTTTGCTATAATTTCAAAATGCATTTGTTTCTAGTAGCAACTCTATTAACTATCAGCTTAATATATATCCGGATTGATAAAAAATTAATTAAAAATCCGCCGAGTATCTCAAT
>MNUV01000014.1 GCA_001871235.1 Candidatus Falkowbacteria bacterium CG1_02_41_21 | reverse complement strand
TCTACTAGAGTGCCAAGAGCCGAACGATTGTACTTACCCACAATCAAATCACCTTCCCAATGTCCCGGAATAATCCGGTCTTCCACCTCTTTCGGTCGTTCTTCAATTGAGAGCATATCTTCCAGTTTTCGTTCCATTTTGACACCTCGGGACTGTTTGTACCTTCGTTTATGATTCCGTCTCAAACAGGCTGTCAGCTCTTTCTTGAGAGTGCCTCGAGGCAAGACATAGATATAGGTATAGATTGTCTCCGGTGATATCCGCATAGTCATATCTTCAGGATAATCTATTTTGAGTTCTTCGGCAATCTGTCGGGGCGACCATTTCTTCCGGATTAGCTTCTGACGGATATATTGCCATAATTCCAGGCTATCATTTAGCCGATATTTACCAGACTTTCTTTTGGCGGCATTTCTCCTGGCTCGACTTTGGGCCTTAGCGGCTCGATAGTTATACTTGTTACAACCACCCCGATTAACTTCCCGGCTAATAGTACTGGTGTAGCGCCCTAACTGTTGGGCGATATCGTTTAAAGAACAATCTTGCGAGAGCATCCGGCTGATTTCTTCTCGCTCTAAATCACTTAATCTTTTATAATTTGTCATAGAATTCTAACTTAACACTATTGGCGCTCCGCGCCAAATTTGTTGCGTTAGATTCTAGTCAGAAACATTCTTTAACTAAAGACCTCAAAAAAAATGCGGTTTCCGGCGGGCAGAGAGACAAATTTAAATCTGGGTGGGCTCGATTTATATCACCAAATTTAAATCCTGGCGAAAGGCCTAGAAACCCAGCCTCCAGTCGAATTAAACAAATTTTTTTTGACTCGGACGGAGACAGCAAAGAAAAATGTTTAATATCGCCAGCCAAGTTATGGTGGGATTCCCATTCTTTAAAAAGAGTCTCATTATCCATTCCGCCAATATCTAAGACACAAATCTGAAACGGCCACTGCGGTTCATTAAACCATAATCGTTTAGTTTCTAAAAAGTGCTTTTCGGTCTTGGCCCAGGTATACTTGCTGGACAAATCCTCCAACCATTTATTGGTTAAAACATGCGTCGGCTCTTTCCGCATCAACAAGTTTAATTGATGAAGCCAATAATGACCAAACTTTTCGTTGGCCACAAGTTTCATAAAGTTTGAAATGGCGTCCGCTGATTCGCCAACGGAGACCTCCCTGAGAATTCTTTTCATTGTCAGTTTGTTTTAAAGTACTGTTACTTGGTATTTATAGTCCACCTTTCGCTTCTCGGACTTCAGTTAAAATTACTATATTTATATAAAATAGTCAATGAGTAAAAAACCGGCAAAAATAGCCCCTAAAACTAACGGCTTTTAACTCCAATTAAACCGAAATTCCCTTGTCAAACCTGGATTTTTTTGCTAAAATAAGAATAGAGAAAATTAATAAAACTTAAAAAAAAATATCACAATTTAAGTGTATTTTTTTATTTTATATGCCCGAAAAAAAACCAGTAAAATCTGACTACGGCGCCGATGCCATTACCGTCCTGGAAGGTTTAGACCCGGTTAGACGTCGTCCCGGTATGTATATCGGCTCTACTTCTGTCGCCGGTTTGCATCATTTAATTTGGGAAGTGGTTGATAATTCCATTGATGAAGCGATGGCCGGCTATGCCGATGTCATTACGGTCACTATGCTCAAAGATGGCATGGTTAAAGTTGAAGATAATGGTCGCGGCATCCCGGTGGAAAAACATAAGATAACGGGGCTCTCGGCTTTAGAAACGGTTCTGACCAAGCTTCACGCCGGTGGAAAATTCGGCGGCAGCGGTTACAAAGTATCCGGCGGTCTGCATGGCGTCGGCGTTTCGGTCGTCAATGCTTTAAGCGAATATTTAAGAGCTGAGATTCATCGCGATGGCCATGCTTGGAGCCAAGAATATAAGAGGGGCATCCCGCAAAAAAAGGTAACTCCAATCGGCGTCAGCCAGAAAACCGGCACGATTATTACTTTTAAACCGGACCCCGCTATCTTTACCGAAACCGAATTTGATTGGGGCAAAATTTTAGATCGCCTCAGACAACAATCCTACCTGAATAAAGGCATTGTCATGAATGTGATTGATGAACGAGCCGACCATAGCCCGAAACATTATCAATTCTATTTTGAAGGCGGCATTAAATCCTATATCAAAGCTTTACATCGCAATCAAGCCGTCAAAAATGACACTATTTTTTATTGCGATAAAACCATGCACGACACTCGAGTGGAAATCGCTTTACAATACAACGATCAATACAACGAAACTTCTCTCGCTTTCGCCAATAATATTCATAACCCGGAAGGTGGCACTCATTTAATGGGGTTTAAAACCGCTCTCACCCGCACTCTCAATTCCTATGCCCGTAAACATAATTTAATTAAAGAAAAAGATGAAAATCTCACCGGCGAAGATGTCCGCGAAGGTTTAACCGCCGTTATCAGCGTCAAAATTATTGATCCGCAATTTGAGGGCCAAACTAAAGCTAAATTAGGCAATGCCGAGGTCAAAACTTACGTTGAACAAATATTCGGTGAAACTTTCAATACTTTCTTGGAAGAACACCCCAAGGAGGCGGAAGCCATGATGGAAAAATGCCTTTTATCCGCCCAGGCCCGTCTCGCCGCTCGCTCCGCGCGAGCCACTATTTTGCGCAAAGGCGCTTTGGAGGGCATGACTTTACCGGGAAAATTAGCCGACTGCTCTTCCCGCCACCCCGAAGAATGCGAATTATACATCGTCGAGGGCGACTCCGCCGGCGGCAGCGCCAAACAAGGCCGCAACCGTAAATTCCAAGCTATTTTACCGCTCCGAGGCAAGATATTAAACGTGGAAAAGGCCCGTTTGGATAAAATGCTGGCTAATAATGAAATTAAAAATTTAGTCATTGCTCTGGGCACTAACATTGACGACCAACTGGATTTAAGTAAATTAAGATATCACCGCGTGATTATCATGACCGATGCCGATGTCGACGGCGCCCATATCCGCACTCTGCTTTTAACTTTATTTTTCCGTCACTTCGCCCAATTAATTACCAGCGGCCATGTTTATATCGCTCAACCGCCGCTCTATCAAATTAAAAAAGGCGTGGCCGTCCATTATGCCTATTCCGATGAAGAAAAAGTTGAGATTATAAAAAATCTCGGGGGTGGTATTGCCGAAGTCGTCGAACAAGTTGGCGATGATGAAGAAGAAGGAACCGAAGCCGAAATGAAAGAAGCGGCTGAAGCTAAAGAAAAAAAGTCTCCCAAAATTAATATCCAACGGTACAAAGGTTTGGGTGAAATGAATCCGGAACAGCTTTGGGAAACCACCATGGACCCCGAAAAGAGGATTGTCAAACAAGTGACTGTGGAAGACGCGGCCTTGGCTGACAAAATTTTTGATATGTTAATGGGCGATGATGTCGCCCCGCGCAAACATTTTATCCAAACTCATGCCAAAAATGTTACCAATTTAGATATTTAATTATGATTAAACAATTTATCGCCCATCATTTAGTTCTCCTAGCCCCTTTTGCCGCGGCCGCCACCGCTCAGATTATTAAAATTTCCATCAAACAAAAGCAACAAAAATTGAAAATTAAAGATTTCTTTATCTTTACCTACGCCGGAATGCCATCAGGCCATGGCGCTCTGATGGTATCGCTAACCACTATTACCGGCCTGACCGAAGGTCTCTTTTCGCCTTTGTTTGCCATTAGCTTTGTAATCTGCCTAGTAATCATCAATGATGCTCTGCGTCTCCGCAACTACTTGAGCCAACATGGAGAAGTCTTAAATATCTTAGTCAAAGACTTAAAGAATGACGATGTCCTTGATCAGAAATATCCTCACCTCTTGGAAAAAATCGGTCATACCAAAAAAGAAGTTCTGGCCGGCAGCGCTTTGGGCATAGTTGTCAGCCTGCTCGCCTACGTTCTATTTTATTAATCAATAAATACAATTTGGATAAAAACAAAAGGCTTGATTATTTCAAGCCTTTGAAAATTTTAAGGAGAACGACGACTACGGCAACATATGCCTCTGGCATAACAACCAGAAACTAATAAATCCAAATCATCTAGAATATTATACGTCGCCGGAGTTGGATCATTTGCCCGAAAAATTATTCGTTGCCTTTCAGTCTCATTCTTTCTTCCATAAAACTCTTGGGAAAGATCTTTGGAAAAACCAAGAGATCCTAGGGCGCAAGTACTGACCGATAAGTTCATAACCTTATTATTTTGTTTAAAAAACTGTTATTATTACTTGATCGGTTTAAAACTATCATCAATAATATTATTTGTCAAATATTAAATCAAGCTCTTCCCCTTCATTGTCTGGGGGACATTTAAGCCCATAATATGCAGAATAGTCGGAGAAATATCTAAAAGTGAGCCGACAGGATCGAGCAAACTTAAATCATTGGCCGGGGCCTCTTCCAATCCGATAGTTTTGCCGGCATATTCCTCACCGACAATAATAACCGGCACCGGATTATCCGTATTTTCCTTGGTGGTCAAATCAGTCTGTAAATCAAAAACTTGTTCAGCATAACCATGACTGCTGGTAACCAGCAAAATGCCTTTCTGATTCAAAACTAATTGAGCTATTTTTTTGAGAGTCTGATCGATAAATTCAATCGCCGCAATAGTTTTTTTAAAGTCGCCATAGTGGCTAACATTATCAATATTAGCCAAACTTAATAAAATAAAGTCATAACGATTGCTCTTGAGGGCTTGGCTGAAATGCTTGATAACTTCCGGCGTCGACATTTTAATATCAACATCTTCAGCCGATTTAATTACCGACGGGACTAAATCATAATCTTCCCCTAAAAATTGATCTGGACTATTATTGAAAAAATTACTAATCAGCGCGAATTTTTCCGTTTCGGCAATCTTAATTTGTTTCCAGCGACAATCAGTTATAATTTTAGACAAAGAAATCTGATTAGATTCCAAAGATCCGGCTCCAATCATAGTATAATTAATGCTATCCTTCTTAGAGCTGCCACTGATAACGGCCGCGGGATAATGCGCCACCAGATGTTTGAAGTTGGGAATCTTAGCCTGACGAATAGCATTATTCTCTCTGGTATTGGAAACGCCCCAACCGTCCAATAACAACAGAACTACCGGACGACGCAGCGGTTTGGGAGGCAAAGGTTCGGCTGGTTTTTTAGATTTATTCATATTTACCATTGATTATTTAATATCAGCTCAATTTCCATCAAACGATTATATTTAGCCAAACGTTCGCTCCGAGCCAGTGATCCAGCTTTGATATATTCCGCCGCCACGGCCACGGCCAAGTCAGCGATAAAATCATCAGCGGTTTCACCGCTGCGATGAGAAATCATTAATTTATAATTATTCTGCTGCGCCAATTTAATAGTCTCCATGGTTTCCGTCACGGTCCCGATTTGATTTAACTTAATCAAAATCGCGTTTCCGGCGCGATGTTCGATTCCCGTTTGCAAACGTTTTCGGTTGGTTACAAATAAATCATCACCGATTAATAATATTTTCTGACCCAAAGCCTTGGTCATAACCCGCCAATTATCCCAATCATTTTCCGCTAAACCGTCTTCAATAGAAACAATCGGATATTTCTTAATCCAATCGGCATAAAGCGCCATCAAATCGGCGGCCGAAAAGTTTTTCTGGTTTAAGGGTAAATAATATGATTGCTTTCGGTCATCAAAGAATTCGGAAGAACCGATATCCATGCCAAGGGCAATATCTTTTCCCGGCTGATAACCAGATTGTTTTATCGCCAAAATTATCAGCTCAATCACTTGCTCCCGCGACTTAATTTCCGGGGCATAACCGCCCTCATTGCCCAAATCGGTATCCATCATATTAGCTTGCAAAATTTTACCCAACTTATGGAAAACTTCCGCTCCCATCCTAACCTTCTCGGCGAAAGAAACTTTTTTGAGAGGCATGATCATAAACTCCTGAAAATCCAGATTAGTGGAAGCATGGGCGCCGCCATTCCAGATATTGAAAGAGGGGGTGGGCAGAGTATATTTTTTAGTCGGAAATTTATAAGTCTGGGCCAGATAAACAAACAATTCTTGTTTTTTGGCCAAGGCTCCGGCTCGAGCCACGGCCAAAGAAACCGCCAAAATCGCATTAGCCCCTAAATGACTCTTGTTCTTAGTACCGTCCAGTTTTAACATCGAACTATCAATCATGGCTTGTTTAGTCGGATCCCATCCCTTCAATTTAGGCGCGATTAACTGATTAATATTATTAACTGCCCGCAAAACACCTTGACCAGAATATCTTCGTTTATCGCCATCACGCAGCTCCAAGACTTCATATTGGCCGGTAGAGGCACCGCTCGGGACGGCGGCCTTGGCCACCAATTTATTGTCTAACACCACTTTAGCTTCAACCGTGGGATTGCCGCGAGAATCAAGAATCTCTCGAGCTAAAACCTGTTTAATCTTACTCATATGGATAATGTAAGGGTTTATTTTATTACCCTTCTATTATATTAAACTTTAGCCAATTACACAAATTGACAAACTAAATTAAAAGATGTAACATATAAGCTTGTACTTTAAACCTTAAAAAAATATTGATGAAAGAGAAAAAAAAGGCAAATGTCCTCTTAGTTGACAGCGATAAAATATCGCTAATGTATTACGGTGAAATATTGAAAAATTATTTTACCAATATTTACAAAACCGAAAATGGTCAAAGCGCCAAAGGAATTATTTCCCAATTGGAAGATAAACAAGCCTGCTTTGACCTAGCCATAATTTACAACAAACTAGACGACATGCCCGGACAAGAAATCTGTCAACTAGTCAGGGCCAAAAATCAAAAAGCCAAAATCATTACGGTGACAACTAATCCGTTCAGCTATAAAATAGCTAATGCTAGAGCCGAAGGATTCGACAACTATCTGCTGAAACCAGTCACGGTCCAAAAATTTTTAGAAGTTATCCGAGATTAATTTCTAAAAAAAAGCTGTTCCCAAGAACAGCTTTTTTTATTACCCAAAAATTTATACCCTTATTTTATAATCCCCTTTAAACCCGGCAATTTTTCTCCGCCCAAATAAGCCAGCATGGCTCCGCCACCGGTCGAAACCCAATCCATATACTCGGCCATCTTACTGAGATTCAAAGCCTCAATCGTTTCACCTCCGCCAATCACGCCATAAGCCCGACCGCCAGCCCGAGACGCGATTAAACGAGCCATAATAACCGTACCCTGACGAAAACTGGGAGTTTCAAATAATCCCATCGGTCCATTCCAAACAATAGTCTGCGCTTTTTTAATATACTTAGAAAACAAGCCGATAGTTTCCGGACCAATATCACAAATATATTCGTTGGGACCTAATTCACCCGACTGCCTGATTCTAATGATATTATGAAGACCGATTTGATGATCCTTGGTTAACTTGGTGCTGGTAATGACATCCACCGGTAAAATGATTTTGGAACCGCCGGCCAGCGAAGAACGATTTTTTTGCAAAAGAGTTTTAGCCACTTTGATACTTTCCCTGTCTGTCAAAGAACTTCCGACGGAATAACCTTTAGCCGCCAAAAAACTATTGGCCAACGCTCCGCCTACCAGGATTTGGGAAGCGGACTTAAATAAGTTTTTAATTAAAGTGGTTTTAGTTTCAATTTTAGCGCCGCCGATTAAAATTACCAGAGGCTTTTTGGGATGTAAAACTTTATTTAAATTAATAATTTCTTGTTCCAGCAATAAGCCGGCGAAACTCGGCAAAAATTTCTTAATAGCCGAAACGGAAGCGTCAGAGCGATGACAAACAGCAAAAGCGTTATTAACATAAACATCAGCTAAATCGGCTAAATTTTTCGCCCATTTTAGATCGTCACTTTGTTCGCCTTTATTAAAACGCAGATTTTCCAGAAAAGCTATTTGTCCCGGCTTCATCTTAGCGATAAGCTTCTTGGCGGTCGGAAAATCTTTAATCTTGCTGACATCTAAAAATTTAATCGGTTTTTTAATAACTTTAGACAATAAATTAGCAATCGGCTTAGTGGACAAATCTTGAACGATCTTGCCTTTCGGACTGCCTAAATGGGTAGCGATGATTAATTTAGATCCATGCTCCAATAAATAATCAATATCTTCCAATGACTGACGAATTTTAAAATCCTCCAACACCTTACCTTTTTTAATCGGAACGTTAAAATCAACCCGCAAAAAAATAGTCTGATTATTTAAATTTTTTATTTGCCTAATGGTTCTAATCGCCATATAAATACTATTTTAATTCACCTAATTTAATATCGGCACTTAAGATTGCGCCGCTCCGTAAAAATTTAACGGTTATCGTATCACCCGGATGATACGACTGAATGGTAGTGCCCAAATCATGTTCATTATTAATTTCAATATTATCAACGGAAATAATAATATCACCGGCTTTGATACCGGCTATTTCCGCCGGGCTGGATTTAACTACCGCTGTCTTAGACTCGTCGGGGGCCACCACGGCGCCACTTTTTCCCGCCGAATCGGTGGCGGCCGAAGCTAAAACTAAATTAGATAGGCTGATATAATTGACTCCCAAAAATGGCGTGGTAAATTGTTTAGTTTTCAAAAAGCTATACAGGGCCGAATTCATGTTGGCGACCGGCGCCACTTGCAATTCGTCGTCAATTAAAGCGACTAAATCACCCCCCAGACCGAAGAGCCAAGAACCTTTAAAACGAGCATCAATTGTTTCATCTAAAATTATGGTCTCGGTTAAACGGTCGCTGGATTTAAAAACCTGATACTTTTTAGGTAAAGAAACTATAGAATTTAAAGTCGCGTCATTATTCCAATTAACCGCCAAAAGCATCTGTCCGACGGACAAATTTTCCGCGGCCAATAAATTTTTAACCAATAAATTATTAACCGCGGCCAAATGAAGCAGGCCTAAATCTTGTTTTTTATATTCAACTACTTGGTCTAAAGAATAAACTTTTTTATCTTTACCGACGGCCACATAATCATCCAGGGGAAATTTAGCATTAACTTTTTTCCCCGCCACCATAATCCAACCATCGGCGGTTAAGGCTAGCCCCGTAAATTCCGGCTTAGTTAAATCATAATAATGACTTTTATCAAAAGTCTGATTGGCGTCGGTTATCTCCGGTAATTTTTTGAAAAACCCGATCAAGCTATCATTGGCGGCATTAATGGTCTCCTGCACTTTCAAATCTTGATTAACAACCACCTTTTTCGGGTCTTGGATCACCACATTAGAACGCCCATAAAGGCCGCTGGATAAATTTAACTCCCCGCTGCTGGTAGTCACTCCGGACAAATCCTGCCACCAATAAAAACGCAACAAAAGGTCGGCGCTAATCCCGCCGATTAGACCCAAAAACAAAGCCAGAATCAGAACATTAGTCCCTGAATTAATAATTTTATTTTTCATATGTTTTATTTTAGCGCCACTTAAGCGTCAAAAGAATCAAGAGCATAATAACCCCGGAAAAGACCAACAGAGACTGAAGGTTCCTTTTATTCCAATTATGGTTAAGATACAGCCTGGTCAGATTTAAAAAGACATAATAAATTAAAGCCATAATCAGCCCCAGAGAATTATAATCAAAGGGCAAGAAATAAACGCTCCAGGCCAGTTGAGCAATAACAAAGGCCAATAAGAATACAAAGGTATAACTTTCTTTCCCCTTTAAATTATTAATCCATAAGTATTGATAGGTGGTCAAGAGGGCTAAAACTATCAGAATCAGAATCAAAATCCAATAGGATAAATCCAAAAATAATTGCAGGCCATAAACAGCGGCCAGCAAAAAAAACCAAGACAAAAAACTGAAATTGGTTGAAAGCCCGGGCAGATTATTGGGCTGATCGGGATGAAAAATAGAATTATAAATATTCTTGAAATAAGAAAAATTGAAACCGATAATTAAGATAAAAAGAATTTGAATAAAAAATTTATTCAACCAAATATCTTGGGGAATCAAAATCGCATAGGCCACAATGCTGTTTAAAACTAAGAATGGCAAGATCCATAAATTCCATAAACGGTTACCCAAATTGGCTTTATGCAGCAAAAAGCGAATAGCTAAAATTAAAACGATATTGAGTAATAATAAAATGATATAAAAAAACTTAGGCCAAAATACAAAGGCCTCCAGCAAAAGCCATAAAGATAAATTGGTTAAAACAATAATCTGCCCTGGTTTCATATAATCTTAATTAATAACTTTAAAATCGGCGCCGCTGTCTAGCCTCAACTCAATATTCTTAATCTCTTTTAAATCCCCCAAAGCATTAATCTTTAAATAATTATTAGAAAGTGTATACAAGTTATTCTCAATATACAAGCTCCGCTTGACGGAATTATCATAATAATTAATACCGTCAAAATAATCGGCCACGGCCACCCGGCCACCGTCGGAATGATCAATTTTGCCGGCATAACTGATCTTCTTGCCTTTCAGACTAAAGACCATCGCTCCGGAAAAATTAATTTCTCCCCATTGATTCAAGCCCGATGACTTCCGCAAAGACACCGGCAAGACTAATAAATCTTTGGCCGGGGAGAATAAGAAAGCTTTATGATCATAAAGAGCCACCGAATCGCTACCCATATCACCCATCAAATATTTATCCAATTCTTTAGGGTTGGCCACGTCCGAAACGTCAAATAGAGAAATCTTCAAACCCTGGGCGACAGTATTGCCATATTCATTAGTCCCGGTATCTTTACCAAAACCAATTAAAGTCTTCTCATCATATGGATGTAAATAAGTGGAAAATCCCGGAACTTTTAATTGACCTAAGACTTTGGGATTTTTAGGATCGCTCAGATCAATCGCAAACAGCGGATCAATTTGTTTGAAGGTTACCAGATAGGCTCGGTTGCCCATGAAACGGACAGAATAGATCTGTTCGCCGGAAGCTAAATATTCCAATGACCCGACCGTTTTCATGTCGGCATCTAAAACATAGAGGTTGCTATAAGACGGTTTTTGGGCACTCTCAAAACGACTCCAAGTGGTATTGTGCGTCGTAGCAATTCGAAAATAATCATTATTTTCATCCAGGGCGAATTGATTCAAGACTGAACCGGTCACTTCTCCGGTCGATTTGTATTGCAAACTGCTGCCGGAAATTGCAATTTTATGAATAATAGTTTTCTCCAATTCTTTGAATAGATCGGTATATTTCTGTTTCATCTCAGCCGCCAGTTCTGCTTCATAGGCCGCTTGTTCAGCGGGAGTCAAAGAAGCCAAATATCTTTCCAAAACCTGTTGAACTTTAGCCTTCTTTTCGTTGGGACTTAAAATATCATCGGCCACTTCCTCAATTTTAGCGATTTTAGTTCGATCGCTATCGCTTAAGCGAGACGATAATAATTCTCGACTGACTTGCATCTCCAAATCATACTCGCTGATATATTTGGTATAAGTGATATAAAGATTTTTGGGCGACACATATATATTTTGCGTACCGGATAAAAGATAGACGTCGCCGCCAATTTTTTCTAAATTATTTTTGATATTAATCGTTGAGATCGTGGTAAAATTATAAGAGTCGTAAGGAATATCAAAATAATAAATATTAGGACTGAAACATTTAACATTGGCTCCGCCGCACTTTTCGGACAAAACGACACCGGAATCTAAAACCCGAGGCACCACCGGTTCCGCCCCAATGGAATAATTATAATTATTAGTGACAAAATAAACATAATCCCCGATCATCCGAGAATTAAAATAACTGCCCTCGAAATTTAAATCACGTACCTGCTTCGGATTCTGCTTATCGGAAATATCAAAAACTTTAAAAAAAGTATATTGATTCTGTCGTCTGAAGCTCTGATAAATATCCAGGGCATAAATCTGATCATCATAACCAAAAACCGCCAAGCTGTCCCCGTTGATATACAGGTCGGTGGGGCGAGATTTAAATTCAATTTTGGAAATAATCTTGGCATCTTCGCCGGGATAAGCTTTAATAATAAATAAATTATTATAAGACACCGCGTAAACATAATTACCATCGGTTTTAATAATATCGGCTTCGTCGACTCCCGCCACCTGAACATTGGTTTTAGAAAAATCATTACTGGCGCCAGGCAAGCTGACCGCCGCCGAACCTTCCCCGGTTGAACCCGGAACGGCTCCGGTCTGATTCGTTTCCGTCGCCAGAGGACGGACCATATCAACGGCCTCGGGCGAACCCTTCATAGTTGAATAATTGGAAACATCGGCCGACTGACTGGCCAAAAACTTTTTAACCTCATCATAAGTTCCGAATTTCTTGATTTGGCCGGTACCGGCGATTTTAGCCAATAAATTCTCATCTTTGCCAACCGTTACATCAATTTTATCTTGATCAAGATCCAATTTATTTTTCTTATCCTGCTCAATTTTTAAATAAATAGCCGAGATGGCGATAGCCAGAATCAAGACCAATAAAAAAATATTTTTGATTTTTTTAAAACCCTCCATAATTTTAAAAATTAATAATTAATTCCCCTCCATTATATCACAAAACCGACAGAGCGCCAAAAGAAAACAAGGATAGCTGGATTCAAGCTCCTAGCGCAATTTTTTGACCGGTAATTAGTTCATAAAAGCGTTCTGACGGGGTATAAAATCCTAGAGCTTTCCTGGGTCTGGAGTTAAGTCGTCTCTCAGCTTCTTTGATAGCAGATAATGGTATGGTTTTGAAATCAGTTCCTTTAGGAAAATATTGTCTGATTAGTCCGTTGGTATTTTCGTTGGTGCCCCTCTGCCAAGGTGAATGAGGGTCGGCAAAGTAAACTTGGATTTTAGTT
>MNUV01000058.1:3256-16290 GCA_001871235.1 Candidatus Falkowbacteria bacterium CG1_02_41_21 | reverse complement strand
ACTTGCGGGCAATCTCGGAGATATTATTAGTTTGAACAGCTTCTAGCGCTCGGTCGAGTTTAAATTGAGCGGTATAACTAGTCTTTTTTCTCTTGGGGGTGATTTTCGCTAGCACTGAACTAATTTTTGGCATAGACTTAATGGTTATATTTTGATTTTACAATAGCATGGCTACTGAAAATTTGAAATATTGCCTGTTAGTTTCCCATATACCTACCAGTTCAGTATAGCCAGGACTAATCAAATTAAATCTTTTTTTGACATATATTTTAAATTATTTATTAACTTTATTTAAAAAGATTATTTAATACTCCCTTTTCAATCATATCCAAACTAAAAATGTAATCATTATGATTAAAAGTTTCCCGTAGTGGCCTAGCGGTTGTTTTCCAACCATTGCCGTCAGTAATCCAAATAAATTTATATTTTCCGCCTAAAACATTAAATAAATCTCTGTATTCACCAGCGGTTGATTTTAATTTTGATCCTCCGCCACCATAAAAATTAGTTTCAAAAATAATAAGTTCTTTGCCGGTGTTAACAACATAATCATATCGCCTAGATGATTTATCTACTGGAACGTCAAAGCCCCATTCGCTCTTTATCTTTTCCGCAGTTGCCTCTTTCAGATATTTAAAGCCTTTAGTCTTACAAATATCAGCTATAAAGAAACCGACAATATCCTCCATGGAATGTCCGCCTCTGTTTTTACGACCGTTGCTATCTAGCCCGGCCTCAACACCGATCATATAATCAACCAAATTTTTAATCTTTTGCGAAATTATCAAATCTTTAAGACCGGTTTCTTTTACGAATAACAAATATTTTTCGATGTCTTCATCGGTTGTTTCTTTTTTAGAAAAGTCGTATTCCTCATAAACTAATTTTTTACTCTTATAATCAACGAGAATTTGAAATTTATTATTATTGCTACCGTCTCTCACGGCTAAAGCAGGAATAACTTTAATAATTTCGGGGTTTTGTTTAACTAAAAATTTAAACTCTTTGTCAAAGTCTTTTTTGCCAATTAAATAATTAAGATTATTTAAAGCAATTTCTATTTTTCTGGTATTTTCAAAAACTTTTTCCCAATTCACAAAATAAGACCAAAACATATTGCTCGGTTTTAAATTATTTAGGAAATAGGCAAAAACATCATCCTCGCTTTTACATCCTAAAGTTTCTTTATAGAAATTTAAAAATTTCATAGAATTATTTAATATCTAAATCTTTATATCTTTTTATTGATAAATCTAAGTATTTTTTCTCCAAATCAATACCAATAAATTTTCGGCCATTAAGAGCACAGGCTAATCCAGTCGTTGACGATCCAGTAAATGGATCAATGACTAAATCGCCCTTATCGGTGCTAGCCATAACAATACGGACCAATAGATCGATTGGTTTTTGAGTTGGGTGTTTACCATGTTTTTTTTCTGATGGTTTTGGCGTGCCCATAGACCAAACACTTCTCATTTGTAAATTAGGCTTTTTCAAAAAATCTTCTGGCCAATTGCCATTTTTCATTAAATCATAATTGAATTTGTGCTTTCCTTTTTTATCTTTTCTAGCCCAAATTAAAGTTTCATGACTAGCAGTGAAAAAACGACAACTTAAATTCGGTGAAGCATTTGGCTTAAACCAAGCAATATCGTTTAAAATATGAAATTTATTAACCTGTAAAGCAAATCCGCATTGGTAAATTGAGTGATAAGTTCCACTAACCCAAAGAGTGCCACCCGGTTTTAAAACCCTATGACAAGCTTGAGTCCAAGCCAAATGAAACTCAAAATCTTTCTTTAGACCGTTGCTAACATCCCACTGCCCTTTATTAACACTGACCATTTTACCGCCATCGCAAGTAAAGCCACCGCTAGAAAGTAAGTAAGGTGGATCAGCGAAAATCATATCGACTGAATTTTCTTTTAGCGTAGCCAAAAACTCAAGACTGTTAGCCTTGAATAATTCAAAGTCCTTATGTTTGAAATATGGGGTAATCATTTTTTTGTCTTTTTTTATTTTCTTCTTCGCCTTTTTAGATTCAGTCATATTATAGCAAATGAGTGATGAAATTTATTTAAAAAATAGTTAAAATTTTGATAAAGATAAATTTACTTATTAAAGTCAAAGCTTTGTTTAATTAAATTAAAAACCTTTTCTAAATCTTTTTGGTGCTCTAGCTTAATTTCATAATCACCATTGCCCCAGTGGCCGATATGCTTAGGTTTCTCTAAATCACGAGCAATATTATCCGGATCATTTAATTTTCCGCTTTTTACATTAACAAATATTTTTAGCGAGTTATGAAGAATGACGACATCGGCAAAATTAGTTGAAAGTTTATAAGCGATATATTTTGCTTTAGCCTCCTCAACAACATCCTCGTCTAATGCTGTGATTTTTTCTCTTAAGGTTAGGAATAATGACTTAATATCTTCGCTAGCTATTTCTAAGTGCTGATCTACAGAATAATCTTTTTGCAAAACCTCGGTTTTTTCTTTATTGCTTTTTTTGATTATTCCAGACGTAGAAATTCTAACTTTCTGATAATTTTCCGGCTCCAAATATAAAATATTTTCATTATAAATTCTGTATCTATAAAGTTCAATATTAATTGGCAATATATCCACGGTATCAATATCAAATTTATTATAGCTTTCAGCAATACAAATAACACGAGGCGAATCCCAATCTATATCAACGTCAACATTTTTATTTTTGCACAAAATTTCAAAATTACCTTTGTGGTCTAAAAGCCAACGCAAATAAGACAGGCCCTGATTAATGATATTTTCATTTTGGCTCTTTTTGAATTCAATAATAACCGGGGCACCATTTTTATCTATTCCTAGTGTGTCCATTCTTCCGCCACTGCTAGTTGAATATTCACTCGCTAAAAAGGTGATATTTAGTATTTCCTCTAAATTCCCCTCAAATAATCTCTGCAATTGTCTTTCAAGATCAACGCTTTTAACAACTATTTTTTAACATCATTGCCATTTATTTTAAATAGGGCCATAAGTTTAAATTTAAAGTCATTTTATAAGATAATTTTAGCTTTTAATAGGCCAAAAGTCAAACCAAAAAAACTTATCCCCAGCCCAATCAGCCACAATCAGACGGCCTCGTCAAAATCCCAAAAATCACTCGAAAAATCGGCTCTTAACCTAACCCCAAATTTATGCTATAATACTCTACGGACTAATTAAAATAAAAATATATAACCTCGGGACCCACTGTTAAACGGATGTCGCTTGCATGAAACGTAAAATAAAAATTTCAAACTCATAAAATAATATCCCCTGTAAATTAGCAAAGTCCATTCTTTGCCAATTTAATTCATTAACCAGTATTTTTTCCGTGCTCGGTTTTTTTGTTTTGGCAAAGACGTGTTAATTTCGTCTTAACCTATTAATAGCTTTATCCCTGTTAATTAGGTTGTCTTTCTCTTAACTATCTCTTTTTTAACCGCCCCCGAACATTGTTATTTCTATTTTTTTCGGCGAGGCTTGTCCGCTCGCCGAAAAAAGAAAAACAAGTCGGGGCGGTAAATGAGATTTTAAATAAGATCTGTCTAGGGTGTGTGCTTTATATAAACTTGACTATACGCACACACCGGGAGAATTTTAAAAAACATTAATAAAAACCTAAATAAATAATATGAAATCAATCGCCAGACGTTTTAATAAAATTAATTACAAAAATTCAGGGATTAGCACCAGTATTTGTTTTGCCATGACAATAATCGGTCAAAACTTTAGTCGTCAAACTATCGCCAGAGGATTCAATAAATTAGTTGATAAAAACGATTATGCCAAAAAAGATAAAAAAGAAATTATGGCCTTTCACGAGAGGCTGACAAAAAAGCCTGAGGACAACCAAAAACAAACCCAACCATTTGTTTTAAAAGTTTATTCTGCCAAAGTCGATAACTTAGTCGTCCACCAAAATCAGTCGCTTTAAAACCGTTCAAATAGCCAGAAATTGGTAGGGTTAAATATTGGCTATTTAAAAAAACCTTTGATGTAAAACATGGTGATTTAGCGAACTATATGACCTTAACCGCTAACGACATTACCAGTTTTATGGAATTATATGAGAAAACATACAAAAAGAAATTGACTAGAACCGAAGCCTATAAACAGGCCTCGGATTTGTTGTGGCTCATTGATTTAACGTATAAACCAATGACCAGGGCCCAGCACCAAAAATACTACGGTGCCTTGAAAAAATAAACGACCGTGTTATTATGTAATTAGGCTCCAATAGAATAATAAGTGTCAAAAGCTTTTTTTATACTCGCCCTCAAAAAGGGACGGTTCTACCGACGAGTATTGCTTTTGGCGATATTCTGTTGGAGCCTTAGGACCGCCCCTTTTTGTTATCTAAAAAAATTAATATAAAATATGGAAACAGAAAATAAAATTAAATATTTCGCTTATGTCCGCAAATCCACCGAGGGCGAAGAACGCCAAGCCTTATCTATTGAAAGCCAAAAGGATAAGGTTAAAGAATTTTTTAGTGGTCTGGAAATCGTAGATTATTTTGAAGAAAGGCATAGTGCCTTTAAACCATATAACCGGCCAGAGTTTGAAAAAATGATTAAACGAATTCGAAAAGGCGAGGCTCAAGGTATAATTGCCTGGCATCCCGACAGATTATCCAGAAATGAAATAGACGCCTCAACCATTACTTATATGGTTAGGACTGGCGTTATCTATGACTTAAAATTTGCCTCCTATAATCTTGATAACAGCCCCGAGGGTATAATGATGTTGCAATTAGCTCTGTCGCAATCGCAATATTTTTCTTCAAAATTAGGTAAAGATGTTAAACGTGGTTTAGAAAAGAAAGTGTCTTTAGGGTGGCTCCCTGGTGTGGCTCCTGAGGGCTATATTAACGATGTCAGGCTCGAGAAAGGCCAAAGAACACTTATTACCGATAAAAAGAGAGCTCCACTTTTGAGAAAAGCTTTTGAGCTATTTTTAAGCGGATCATATAACGCTCAAGAAGTGCTTAATAAACTGAATAATGACTGGGGATATATATCTCGCCAAAAACCTAAAATGGGTGGCCGGCCATTATCTCGGAGCGTGTGGTATAAAATGCTATCTAATCCGTTCTATGCCGGAGTAATTACCTATAACAGCAAAGAAAGTCCGGGCAAACATAAACCAATTATAACCCTAGACGAGTTTAATCGGATTCAAGAATTATTAGGTTTGAGGGGTTGTAAAAAGAAACCGCAAAAACATGATTTTCCCTACTCCGGAATATTTAAGTGCGGTATTTGTGGTTGTTCAATAACGGCGGAAAGAAAAACCAAATATATTAAAAGCAAAAATGAAGTCCGAAGCTATAGTTATTATCACTGCACCCATAAGAAAAAATCAGCTAATTGCCAAGAGGGTTCGGTGGAACAAAACGAATTGGAAAAACAAGTTAAGTCGGAACTGAAAAAATTTGAAATTCACCCACTCTTTTTAAATTGGGCATTGGAGCATTTAGACAAAAAGAAAACTGAAAATAATGAAGTTGAAAAAATTATCGTTGATAATCAAAAAGATAAAATCATTAATTTGGAAACCGAGAAAAACGAATTAGTTAAAATGCGAGCGAAAAAATTAATTAACGATAGCACTTTTTCCAACCAGCTGGCTGATCTGGAAAAAGATATTAATAATCTAAAAAATGTAAAGCCGGAAAAGCAACCCAAATTTCAAAGCGAGCTAATTGAATTAACTAAAGATAATTTTATCTTCTGTGCTCATGCTAACAAAGAATTTGCCGAGGGTGATAAAAACAAGCGAAAAGAAACGATAAATAGATTAGGCTCGAACCAAACAATAATACATAAAAACATTAGTATTTCTTATCACGAATGGCTTTTACCGCTCTTTGAGAACGTAGAAAAATTTAACGCTGAATTGGCCAAGTTAGAACCGTTGAAAATCGGCTTATATTACAGAAAAAGCGAGGCTTTAACCTCGCTTAATCTACGTTGGCTCGGAGACAGGGACTCGAACCCCGATCGACGCCTTCAAAGGGCGCTGTCCTACCATTAGACGATCCCCGAATAAATAAAAGCCGACGATTAATCAGCTCCTATATAATACAAAATCACATCTATAACGTCAAGGATTAATTTTTGGCCCTTAAAAACCTAGACTTTAGCATATCTTCTGATGGCCAACCAAGAAGACAAGACGCTGATAATGGAAACGACCAAAAACTGCAGACCGAAGATAATAATAAAGTTATTAAGGAAATAATCGATAATATTAATATTATAATCCATAAAGAAAACTTCCAAATAAGGTTGGAGGATGCCCAAGAACGGATAGAATAAAATGATAATCAACATTACGCTCAAGAAAGCATAAATAACCGCCGACAAGACAAACGGTAAATAAATAAAGCTATTGGAAGCGCCCACCAGTCTCATAATTTCAATTTCCCGGCGATGAGTATAAATAGCGACTTTGATGGAATTATAAGCGACCAACATGCTGGTAAAGAGAAAAATACAAATAATAAATAATCCGACCTCGCTAATCTTTTTGGTAATATCATTGATCTTATCTAGGATCAAAGTATTATCCGTAAAATCACGAGATTCAATAATATCGCTGTCAATTTGTTTAACTTCATTGATAAGTTGAGGCGCCTCTTCCACGTTATTGGGTACAATAATTAAACTCGGAGACAAAGGATTTCGGCCCAACTCTCTGAGGGCCGCTAAAACTTCCGGATTATCCGCATTCGTTTCCCGAAAAGACCTCAAAGCATCGGCCTTGGAAGTGTACATCACTTGCTTCACCTTGCTCATTTGGGAAATTTCAGTTTTGAGACTCGTCACTTGTTCTTCGCTGGCATCCGCTTTCAAATATAAGCTGATATCAATCTTCTCTTTGACGGCGTCAATGGCATGGCGGCTTAAAACATCCACGGTTAAAAGCGTATTGACCGAAAGCAGGGCCAAAACTAGAATAGTGACGGTAGCGATAGTCAGCCAGACATTGCGGCTGATATCCTGCAAGCTAAATTTGATAATCCGAATCAGAGATAAAAACATAATAATTTAATTATAATAAATATTTACCCTTTTCTTGGTCCGAAACGACGCGCCCTTTATCAATGGCGATAACTCGTTTCTTAAGGTGATTAACAATTTCCCGATTATGCGTCACCAAAATGACGGTCGTCCCAAAATTATTAATTCTAATCAAGAGATCAACGATCTCATTGGCATTAATCGAATCCAGATTACCGGTCGGCTCATCCGCCAATAAAATTTTCGGTTGATGGACCAAGGCTCGCGCAATGGCCGCCCGTTGTTGTTCGCCGCCGGACACTTCATGGGGGTAACGATCTTTCTTGTCCTCCAAACCGACCAAACGCATCACGCTGGAAACAACTTTATTAATCTTCCCTTGAGGTTGACCGCAGACTTCTAAAGCAAAAGCCACATTTTCCCATAAAGTCTTTTGGGGCAATAACTTAAAATCTTGAAAAATAACTCCGATTTGACGGCGCAAATAAGGGACTTCCTTACGCGAAATTTTAGTAATATCCCAATCGCCAATAATCACCCGACCATCGCTAACTTTCTCTTCCCCGATTAAAATCTTGACCAGGCTGGTCTTCCCGCTCCCCGATTGGCCCACCAAAGACACAAACTCTCCAGCTTCAATATATAAATTGATGTCCTGGAGGATTTTAACATTCTTTAAATATGCCTTGGAAACATTAACCAGCTTGATCATAAAGATTAACTTATCTCTATTATAACAAAATAATTAAGAGTAGACAAACGAAAAACTCATTGCCCGAAACAATGAGTTTAATAAAATAGCTATTACTCGGCGCTAGCTACCCCCACCTGGCCGTTTTGAATGAGACGAACGCTATAATTCATAAGTTCGGCCGTTTCATTAAAGCTGACATCACGCGTTTTAGCGTTAAAAGTGATGGCAATCAAATTGTCTTTGCCATTTTGGAAGCGGGTCATCAAGCAATACCCGGCTTCGTCCAAATAACCGGTCTTGGAAGTAGAAATTTTATATTTGGATAAATCTAAAAGGTAATTGGTGTTTTTAATGCTGTGGGTTTTTTTATCATTAATAGTCTTGAAACTATATTTCTTGGCGGCACTGGCCGTCAAAATAATGGCATCCTGGCTGACTTGTTTAGTGATTAAAGCATAATCAAACACCGTACTGACATTTTTAGGAGAGAGTCCCGTCGGCTCAACGAAAAAAGTATTTTTAGCGCCCCAAGCTTGGGCATTGGCATTCATTAAGCTGATAAACTTTGTCCGGCTGACGCCCGAAACCCGAACTAAAGTTTCCACGGTATTGTTGGTGGACCCGACTAAACTGGAATAAATCAAATCCTTGATGGTCAACTTATCACCCTCCCTCATCTTAATCTTGGGTGACTCCCAGGGCTGACAATATTTATAATTATATTTCTCATCTTGCAATTTATAAGCCACCGCCTCGCTCAATCTGGTTCGGTTTTTATTGATATCCAAAAAAGTTTTTATGGCTACCATTTTGCTCAAGCTGGCCAAAGGCAAAGTGGTGGTAGAATTTTTAGAAAAAATTATCTGTTGATCGCTCTCCCGCATCACAATCGCCGCCCGGGAACTTAGAGCCGGATTATTGGTCGCCCCTTTCGCCGGTATTCCCATTAAACGACCGGAACTGTCCGCTTTAATTTCCAAGGGCTCAACTCTAATATTGATGATGCCGGCACCGGTGGAAGCAATTTTTTTGAAAGCCACTTTGTCCAAGTCTACGGCCCGATCCGGATGTTTTAATCTCTCCGGACCATAATCATTGACCACCACATCGACAAATTTATTATTGGCCAAGTTATAAACCCGCAATTTCGAGCCTTTGGGAAAATCGGGCGAAGCCGTAAAAAGTCCGCCTTTATAAGCATACCAACTGGCTTTACCGCTCACTAGCACCCCCGGATAGGACAAAACCACCACCCGCGCATAAGGCATAGTCACTTTGGCGGCCACATAATTTTTATCCTGATAATCTTTGGTCGGCAGCGGCTTCCAACTATTGCTGTTTCGATCATAGAAAAAAACTTGCTTATATTCATGGATGGCTTGTTTTTCTTGATAACTAATTTCCAGATTAAAAGTCCGAGGCAAGTTCTGAGCGCCAAAATCAAATTGATAAATCTGGCTGATTTTATTTAAATTCCAAGGAGTAGCCATGTCTTCGTTTAATTGAGTTAACCTGATATTCGCTTCCTCGGTCAAGCCTGTAATGTCGGCGGTTTTGGGAAAAATCACCCGAAAGTTATTATCAAAAGCCTTGATAGTTTTTCCGAATTTAAACTCGCTGGAATTGACCAAATAATTGGCTTCCAAATTGACCGAACTATTATTCCCCGCCAAAGCCAAAATAATATTATTAGGAATTAAAAAAGCCAAGGCCACTAAAACTATCGCCAAAGTACTGCCGCGCTTTCTAATTATTTGTTTCCAGGTTTTAAATTGTTCCTTTAATTTCATAAAAATTTGATTTACACTATTAAATGAGCCTCTTGTCAGAATCGGACTGACGTCGACGGTTTACGATACCGCTGCTCTGCCACTGAGCTAAAGAGGCTTGATGGAAAAAAAATAATTTAGCCACTTATGAGGATTGGATAATTTTGACTGGGAAGAATCGGCCCTAGCCGAAGGGTTCTCACTAACCTGAGGCCGATCGGTAATAACTACGACCTTTTCCCCTTGCTTCTTAAGCCCTAAATTTAATCGAGCCTTGGCTTCGACCGCCTGATCAGACTCCAAATAACCGATAACATCACCCAGCTCTTTGTTCTTACTGGTATATCGTTCAATCTCCGCTCGCGCTTCATTAATTTCCAGATCAACGGCTCTCTCTTGGGCATAATTTCTCACCGCCGGGATACTGATTAAAACCAAGGCCCCCAAGATCAAAATGGTCATCAGTCCCTGATTAGACATTAAACGACCCAAACTATAACCCGAAATACCGGTCAGGCCTTTTTGCACATAGGCCACCTTTTTAGTTTGACTTAAACGGTATTTATTGTTTAACATGTCGTTGGCCAGTAAAGAAGTATTTAATAAACTCCATTACTAAGATATTAATGAAAGCTATCGATAAAATCAATAGCCAGCTGCCCGAACCAAGCGCTTGGGTTTGCAAAATTGGCTGGAATAATGGCAGATAAATACCTAATATTAGTAAAATTAGACTGGTAAAAAAAGCGCCTAACAAGTAAAGATTGCTCCCATGATTAATCTTCCAAATGGGTAAAGTAAAGCTTCTTAAGCTAAAAATGGAAGTTAACGACTTAATTCCCAAAATGGCGAAAAATAAAGTGCGCAAGTAATTAATATCCCAACCCAAAATATCCAGATGATGATAAAAATAAATAAAAATAGCTAGCAGCGCTAAATCGCGAAACAAACCAAGCCAAACAATAATTACTTTCATCTCAGAATTAACTAATGGCTCCTTCGGACTAATCGGTAATTGCTCCATAATGTTTTTGTCACCTTTTTCAAAAGCTAAAGAAAAATTGGGGAAGCCATCATTAATAATATTAATCCACAAAATCTGAGTTGGTAACAGGGCTAGAGGGATGCCAAAAAAAATGGACCCAGTAATTAAAGTGATTTCCGAAAAACAATCCGAAATTAAATAGGTGATGGACTTACGAATATTTTGGAAGATAACCCGTCCCTCTTCAATGGCCGACACTATCACCTGAAAATTATTGTCCAGAAGAACCAGATCAGAAGTTTCTTTGGCCACTTCCGTGCCTGAGCCCAAGCAAACTCCGATATTAGCCGCTTTCAGAGCCGGAGAATCATTTAACCCATCCCCGGTCATAGCCACCACCTCGCCGTTGGCCCTCAGGGCCTCGACAATTCTAAGTTTATGATGGGGACTGACCCGAGCAAAAATATTATGTTTTTTGACGAGCGCCCTTAATTCCAAATCATCAACGCCATCCAATATTTCTCCCGTGATAACATCCTTAATATCGCAATGAATTCCAGCCTCAGCGGCAATAACTTGCGCCGTTAATTTATGATCGCCGGTAATAATAATCGGACGAATTCCAGCTCTTTTACATTCAGAAATGGCCGAACGGGATTCGGCTCGCAACGGATCTTTAAAAGCAATCAGCCCCACAAAAATCAAATCCGAATCAATCGCATCCCAGTCTTTATGGTCACTATCGATTGACCAAGGTAATTCCTTAAGCTCACGATAGGCCACGGCAATAACTCGAAGTCCTTGGGCCGTAAATTCTTCATATTTTTTTAATAACAAATTCTTCTCCGCTTGATTGGTAGCCAGAACGGAATTATTAATATAAATCGAAGAACTTTTAGCCAATAATTTTTCCGGAGCTCCCTTCTCATACAGAACATAGCCGCTCTTAGCCAAGCTATGCAAAGTGATCATAAACTTATTATCACTGTTAAACGGCAGTTCTCCGACTCTCGGCTCTTTAGCCAAAAGTTTGTCTCGGTCCAGGCCCAAGTCTAACCCGGCCGAGAGCAAGGCGGCTTCTGTCGGCTGACCGATAATTTTTTCCCGATTCAATCCGCTCTCGCTGTTTTCAATAATGGAATTATTGCAAATGATTCCAATCTCCAACGCCCGAACAATAGCCGTTAAATTATTGCCCTTATCTTGTTCCAAAAAATCCTCCAGCGCCAATTCCCGACCGCCGGCAAAAATATGAGCCACGCGCATTTTCCCTTCCGTGAGTGTTCCAGTCTTGTCCGCACAAATCACCGTGATTGAGCCCAGCGTTTCCGCGGCCAATAATTTTCGCGTTAGAGCTTTCTGCTTCAGAATTTGTTTCATGCCAACCGCCAAAATAACGGTTACCGCTACCGCCAATCCTTCTGGAATAGCCGCGACGGCCACCGCAATGGCGGTAATAAAAATATCAAATAAATTTCGCTGTTGGATGATTCCCAAAACAACAATCAAAACTGAAATAATTCCGACTATCAGCCCCAACAAACGAGAAAATTTAATCAATCGAATTTGAAGTGGCGTGGCGGCCTCTTTGGTTTCCACTACCATGGCAGAAATTTTACCGATCTCAGTCTGGACCCCGGTAGCAATCACGATGGCTCGACCGGTTCCGCCCACAATTTCAGTCGCGGCATAAACAATATTTTTTCGATCAGCCAAGGCCGCACCGATCGGCATAATTTTGACGGTTTTCCAAACCGGCACCGATTCTCCGGTCAGCATTGCTTCATTAAGCTGCAAATCAATACTCTCTATCATTCGAGCGTCCGCCGGCACTTTTTGGCCGGATTGCAAAATAATAATATCGCCCGGAACTAACTGGGCGCTGTCAATTTCCGTCTCAAACCCATCGCGCCTAACTAGCGCTCGATGTTCCACCGCCTTTTTTAACTCGCTCAGCGACTGATTAGCCTTGTTCTCCTGGAAATAACCGATAATGGTATTAATCAAAACGGCCACGAGGATTACTTCGGCGTCGGTATATTCCCTCATGATAATAGATATTAATCCGGCTAATAACAAAATAAAAATCAAAGGATTGGCGAATTGAGAAATGAGGATCTGCCAGCGACTAACAGTCTTGGCTTCGGCCAAACTATTAGGGCCAAATTTAGCCAAGCGCTTCTCGGCTTCTTTACCGGTCAAACCGGAAATAGAGCTTTTTAGCTCTTTAAAGGCCTGACGGCGCCCCAGGTTATAAAAATTAATCATAAAAAATAAGGTTATTTCTAACCTTATTATACCATAGTCTGAGACCTAACAAAAATGAGCCTTTCAGCTCATCTTTGTATTTTTGCTCGGGGTCGTAGATGATGTTAGAAATATTACAAGAGAATAATTGTAATATAAAATTATCAAAATTTTATATCTCTCTGAAAAGAGGGGTTTCACCTACTCTAGTTAATTCTTCTTGGATAGTAAATTTTTTCTCTTGCCCATCTATAACCAAAATAAGCTCATAGGGGCTGTCCCAAA
>MNUV01000058.1:0-3243 GCA_001871235.1 Candidatus Falkowbacteria bacterium CG1_02_41_21 | reverse complement strand
CCAAAACTCAATTAAAACCATCGCGTTAGCGATGGTTTTGTGCTATAATAACCATATAAACAGGCATTAAAATCATTATGACATTCAAAAACTATCAACAAAAACAAAGTTTTCTGTTACCACCTAGTTACAGTGATTTTTTAGGTGAATCACATGAGGCGATAATTCTGGGTGAGTTTATTCAAGAGTTAAACACTGCCGAGTTAGAACAAAGTTATCATAATCAAAATGGTGGTTGTTCGGCCTATCATCCAGCAATGCTACTCTCGATTCTCATCTATGGCTATATGAATGGTATATTTTCTAGTCGTCAACTCGCCAAGCAATTAAAACAGAATTTAGCCTTTATGTATTTGGCGGGAAGCACGACTCCTAATTTTCGGACTTTGTCCCGGTTTAGAAAAGAAAAAGGAAAGTATTTAGAAAGTATCTTTAATGCTGTAGTTCGAAAGGCCCAGGATTTAGGACTAATTAATTTTGGCACTTGTTGTTTAGACGGCACAAAAATATATGCTAGTGCCAGCACGAGTAATAATCAGATTCAGAAAAAGTTAAGCGAAAAAATCCATAAATTAATTGAGAGGGCCGAAGAAATAGACCAGTTGGAAGATGCCGAGTTTGGCGATGAAGAAGACGGCGAAGTTTCTGAATTAAAAACTAAAGAGGGCCGAGCCAAGAAGAAACAAGAACTAATGGAACAAAGGAAAAAAGAAGAGATTAAACTAGAGAAATTAATGGCTCTTTGTCCCGAGAGCGAAGACGCCAGATTAAATTTAACTGACCCCGATTCTAAGCTAATGAAAATGAAGCGAAGTGATTTTGCTAATGGCTATAATGTGCAGATTGTTAGTGAAAATGGGGTTATTCTAAACAATTCCATATTTAATAGTTCTGCCGACCAAAAGACGCTCATTCCTAGTTTAGAGAAACTCCAGAATGCTTTCTCTGGTCCTAAAATATTACTCGCTGACAAAGGTTATTCCTCGGAAGATAATTACGAATTTTGTAAGTTAAATAATATTGACGCATATATTCCAGCTCAATCTGAGCAAACCGATCTCACAAATTATGTTTATGATAAAGAAAGAGATATTTACACCGATCGACAAGGATTAATTTATTATTTTAAACAGCACATGAAAAGACGAGGAGATAAAACAAAAGAAAAAACAGCCACGTCTCCCCAAATACGACATCATCTATTTAAAAGGACTATTTATGAAGGGGTAGATGAAGAAACACAAAAGAAAAAATATTTAAGCATATCATCTGGTTGGCAAAAATATATCAAACAGCAAAAAGAAAAGCTAAACACTAAAGAAGGAAGAGAAATTTACAAACAAAGAGGCTATGATGTTGAAGGGGTGTTTGCCAATATCAAAAAAAACTTACGATTTACTTCCTTCAATCTTCGGGGATTCAGTGGCGTAGCTGCTGAATGGACTCTTATTTCATTAGCTCACAATCTCAAGAAGATTCTCTAGCAACCAAACTAGAGATTTTTTATTTTAGAGGACTTTTTGTGTAACTAAAAACTCTCGCTGACGCGAGAGTTTTGGGACAGCCCCAAAAGCCCCGTTTTTTACGAGGCTTTTATTTTCAATTCTTTTATAAAAGATCTATTTCTTTCTCTTTAACATCCGACGCTTGGCTATCAAGGCGATGGCCAAACTGATTAAACAACTGACTATAATAATTAACAAATATGACCAAATATTGGCCGAAAGAAACACAGCAAAAATCCCAACCGAAAATGCGGTTATCCCATAACAAACTGTAGCGCCAAAACCAAGATCAAATGTCATCGCGAAGATACAGTTTACAATCATTGATATTATGAGCAAAACTCCCAGAGTAGCGCCACCCGAATCAGAGTGATAGCTAACCGGAAGATAAGTAACCATCATCACTAAGAAAGGCCAGATAATCTGAACTGAATAAAAATATAAAGCCGGTTTTATCTTCTTCTTTTTGCCGCTCAAGAACCCGATTAGCATTACCAGGGCTAACGTTAATATGAGAGCATCTGTTAGCCACCAATTAGCCGCCCCCCTTGACTGAAGCAAAAATTTTATCAGAAACGATTTCATTATTTTCATCTAAGTAATAATACAATAATTGTTTGGTCTCTGTTTCCCTGACCACCGGAACTAGAAATTTAATAAACCATTTGTGACTAGTGTTGCTAACTGTGACCGACTGGCCTTGCAAAATTTTTTTAATCTGATCTTTCGATAAATTAGTGTCAGCTTTTATTTCCTTCATGGACCGGTAACTGGTATATTTTGTCTGCACTAGGACTTTAATTATTCTCCCCTCGCGCAGCAAAATTGTATCTTGGACAATAGAGTCCCGATAGGAATTAAGGATTTGACTTTGGCCATATCCGGTCAAGCCAATCATGGCGACAATCAAAAACAAAAATTTTTCATGCTATAAATGTTTAAAGGTTTAACGTAATTGAATTAATTTTTAAACGCGCCTGAAACTCAGGTGAATTTAAAAATTAACTCAATTAACCTTCTTTTTTAAGGATCTATATTGACTTTTGATATTACAATATTGACATTATTCTGTCGACTGTCTAAACCAAGTGGAAAAATGGTAATGTCCACGCACATCTGGCGGTTTGGGCCGTCATTTTAATTGTTACAAAATGATACAATTAGCCCACAGAAATGATACAATTAAATTTGGGCTTAAATGAAACTCCACGGCCTTACGCCCGTGGTATCTCAGGGCTTACGCCCAAAAAAACCATGAACAATCATGGTTTTTTTATATTGCAAGCTTCGCTTGTCCGCTATCTTCCTTCTCTTGCATCTTGATATATTTACGAATGATTGCTTCATTGATACCGACGGTTGAGACGAAATATCCGACTGACCAAACACCCTTTTCGTCAGCATAGAGCTTTTTCAGGAATGGGAATTTCTTCTTGATGCCAGAGCTAGTGTTAGTTTTCAGAATGTTCATCGCGGTGCTGACGCTCATGCGAGGAGGAATCACTACCAACATGTGAATGTGATCGGGTTGGATATTTCTTTCGATATAAACTATGTCCGGATAATGTTTTCTGACCTCATCCAATTTATGGGCCACGTGCTGAGCCACCGCCGGTATCAAAAATTTGCGGCGGAACCTAGGTATCCAGACGATATGATATTGATTGTGGTAGATGACGTGAGCTTGGCGGAAATATTTCATGCTTACATTATAGCAAGGAATTGAAGATAGTGGATA
>MNUV01000022.1 GCA_001871235.1 Candidatus Falkowbacteria bacterium CG1_02_41_21 | reverse complement strand
TTGGCTTATATTCACCAATATATTAACAGAATTCTTCTTTTTTATACACACTTTTCGACGTAGAGCCCTTAAGATGACAGCTAGTTTAATTATCAGTTCCGCCAGAAAAAAAGTATTCTGGCGAGAATGGGGTTTTCTCAAGGAAGACTGGGAGCCGTTTCAAGACTCTCTCATTCTGACTTTCACCGCCAATCCCTTGGCTATTCTCGGCGTTTTAATGTTCGGTATCGGGTTTATTATTTCCACTTTTGCGGCCATTATCAGGATAATATTTTGCCGGTAAAAGCGTAAAAAAGGCGTTGGCAAACAATGCCTTTTTTCTTTTTGTTGACTTTGTTATGGTTATCTGTTAAGATTTAAGTGTAAGTATCAACTGATATTTATAGGCAAAAGCTCTTTCCCAATTTTTTAAAATTTATTAGCTCTTTTGAAAAATAAGACAAGCCAAGGTGGTCTTGTTTAAACAATAATTTTAAGTTGTTATTCGTCATAGCGACTATGAGTTCGCCTAATTAATCACCAGTTATTTTTGTAATGTTATCTGTCGATTGCCCAGGGCATTCGAAAACAGTAATTTCAACATTATTAATCTATGCCAGGTATTAATTAAAACAAGACGTTTACCTTAAATTTGTTATTTATTCAATCCCATTCTGGGCTCCTCTCAACCCGTTCATTTTTAAATCGCAAAAAAACAAAAAAATCCTGGTAGCTCATGCCAGGATTTTTATTTTTCCATCATTTCTTTGATGGGAGAGAAGCTGCGCCGATGAATCGGAGAAGGGCCATGTTCCAATATCTTGGCCAGATGAAGTTTAGTGCCATAACCTTTATGTTGGGCGAAGTTATAGGCGGGATATTTTTTATCCAATTCGGTCATCAGGTAATCTCGGCTGACTTTGGCGATAATGGAAGCGGCGGCGATACAAAAAATTTTAGCGTCGCCTTCTTTGACGGCTTCTTGCGCCAATTTCAATTGTGGAATTTGGAAACCGCCGTCCACCAGAATATAGTCGGGAGTAACAGCCATTTGATCAATGGCTTTTTTCATAGCCAGAAATGTGGCTTGCAGTATATTTATTTTATCAATAGTCTTATGATCAACCACTCCAATGGCGACTGCCGCCGTTTTGGCCTTAATGACGGCAAATATTTTCTCTCGCTGTCGGGCGGATAGTTTTTTGGAGTCTCGGACCAATTCTAACTCCGGTCCGGAAATAACGAAATTATCATCAATTACCACGCAAGCCGCCACGACCGGTCCGGCCAGCGGACCGCGGCCGGCTTCATCCACGCCTCCGATGAGGTGGTAACCGTTTTGGAATAATTCTCGTTCTTTGTCTAAATTCATAGCGCCTATATTATAACATAAAATAAAAAAGCCGTCTGAATGTTCAAACGGCCTAATTTCTTATTTGATTTCTTCGGCTTTGGCCATAATCCATTCTCGGGCTTTTTCCAGACTATAGATTTTGACATCGTCATTACCTAAACGAGGCATGATGCTGGACGCCTCTTTGTTGGATATTGTTAACTCGGTTTTAAATTTTTCCAGAACCAGATAGTTCTTTTTTTCGGTTAATTTTTGGACTTGTTCCTCAACGCTGATATCTGGCAGGCATTTAAAGCCATTTTCCAGAGCGATTCGGACAAGTTCTTTAATCTTGTCCCGCTCGTTGTGAAACGGCGGGACGTAAATCCTGTCAAAGTCTATTGCGCTCATTTTTTATGTTTTAAGTTATCGCCATCTTATATTAATGATCGGAGATTGTCAATAATAATCGGGGTTGGTTTTAGTCTCCAATTATGATATAATTAATTTATGAAATTATATTATTTTTACGCTATTTTGACGGCTCCGGGAGTTATTGTCCATGAGCTGGCGCATGCCTTTTTTTGTTTTTTAAGCGGGGTTAAAATTTATAAGATTAATTTATTTCGATTTCAGCCGGTGGCCGGTTATGTGGTTCATGCGGAGCCGAAAGGTTTTATGAGCAGTTGGTTAATTTCTTTCGGCCCCTTGGTAATTAATTCTTATCTGGCTATGTTTTTGTTTGCTCAGGTCCGTCCGCTTTATGATTGGTGGGATTTATTGTTCTTGTATCTGGGGATAGCCGTCGCCTTGCAAGCGATTCCGTCCACGGGGGACGCTGAATCGTTGCTGCTCATGGCCAATCGGAATTTTTGGAAAAACCCGTTGGTTATCTTGCTTTATCCCTTAGTCCTGATTTTATATTTATTAAATTTATTGAAGCGATTTTATTTTGATTGGGCTTACGCCATTTTTTTATTCTACATCGGCCAGGCCTATTTTATTCATTATGTAAAATTATTATGATTAAATTATCTTTCCACGGAGCTTGTCGGGAGGTGACTGGTTCCTGCAATTTATTGGAACATGAGGGCCAGAAATTTTTGGTGGATTGCGGAATTTTTCAGGGTAAGCGTTTTGCGGCGGAGCGTAATTTGGAAGATTTTCATTTTGATCCCGCCGAAATTGAATATGTTTTTTTGACTCACGCCCATGTGGATCATTGCGGCCGCTTGCCCAAGCTTTATAAAGATGGTTTTCGGGGTAAGATTTTTTGCACGGAACCGACGCGAGATTTGGCTGAAATCATGTTGTTGGATGCGGCGCGGATTATTGCCCATGAAGCCCTGGCTTCCGGCCATGAGGCGCTTTATACCGAAGAAGATGTGGCTGGGTTGATGAATCATTTTGAGATTTTGCCTTATGACCAGATGAGCTTTATTGATGATAATATTAAGTTAAAATTTCGGGATGCCGGCCATATTTTAGGCTCCGCTTTCATTGAACTTTATATTGCCGATGAGGGCCGAACCAAAAAGATTATTTTTTCCGGCGATTTAGGTAATTCTCCCTCGCCGATTATCCGTGATTTGGAGTTTGCCGACGGGGCTGATTTTGTCATCACGGAATCGACCTATGCTCGGGGGGTTCATGAAACCAAGGAAGAGGGAATTAATAAATTACGTCAGGCGATTATTGAAACTGTCGGGTTGGGCGGAGTGCTGATGATTCCGATTTTTGTGATTGAAAAAACTCAGGAGATTTTGTTTGAATTGAATTATTTGATGGAAAATAGAAAGATTCCTCGAGTGCCAATTTTTTTGGACAGTCCTTTGGCGATTAAGGCGGTGGAGATCTATCGTCATTATGAGGATCTCTATAATCGTAATTCTTGGAATCTGATTAAATCCGGCGATGATATTTTTGATTTTCCGGGGTTGAAATTTACTTTGACTAAAGATGAGTCCAAAAAAATTAATGTCACTCAGCCGCCGAAAGTTATTCTGGCTTCTTCGGGGATGTGCGTGGGGGGTCGAATCCCATTTCATTTGAAATTGAATTTGGATAATAAGTTGAATCAGCTGCTTTTCGTGGCTTATCAAGCCCAAGGTTCTTTGGGCCGGAAGATTTTGCAAGGAGACAAAACCGTTTTTGTCGATGATCAATCGGTGGAAGTTCTCGCTAAGATCTCGGTTATCAATTCTTTTTCTTCTCACGCCGATTCGCCGCGGATTATGAATTGGCTGAGTCATATCAAGAGTCCGAAACCGGCTACCATCTTTGTTAATCATGGCGAAGAAGAGTCCAGCAATGTCCTGGCGGAGAAAATTACTCAAGAATTAAAGATTAAACCAATCGTCCCAGAGCTGGGGATGGTTTATGAGTTATAAAACTTAATTAACTAAGTATTTAGAATAATTTAAATTTTCAAATCTATGCAACCAAAATATTTCAGCCAAATAGATTGCTCACCGAAAAGCAAGTCAGCTTTTACTCTCATTGAACTACTCGTCGTGATTGCCATCATTGGTATTTTGGTGACCATTTCCATTGTTTCTCTGTCTAACGCCCGGGCTAAAGCTAGAGATGCCAAACGCGTGGCGGATATTAAACAGATCCAGACCGCTCTGGAACTATTTTTTAATGACCAAAACCGCTATCCCACGGTTACAGAATGGGGTTTTAATTCTCTCTATTCCACTTCCACGAGCGGCACTACGACCTACCTGGCTATCATTCCGACTGCCTCCGCTCCCTCTGACGGCTCCTGTACTACTGGCCAGAATACGTTCACCTATACCCCCAGTCCAGATCGCCTCCTATGCCATTAATTTCTGTACTGGTAACACTGTCGGATCTCTGACCTCCGGCGGTCTAAAATGTGCCACGCCAGCCGGAATATTAAATAGCGATTGTTGCCATGGCGAAATCAGCTATGGTGGTGGATCTTATCCCATCATCAGAATCGGCACTCAATGTTGGTTCGCCAAAAATCTGGATATTGGAACATATATTGGTAGCAGTAGCTCTACTGACGGTTTCGACGGCATTCCTGGCAACACTGATGACTGCACCGATGTTTCCGGCGGTTCGGGTTTATGGTCCTGCCAAGGTTATAGCGGTATTCAAAAATATTGCTATAGTAATACCGCTTCCTATTGCACCACCGATGGCGGTCTCTATGAATGGGCCGAAGCCATCCAGTTGCCCTATAATTGCAATTACACTAATTACACTTGCAATGGCACCACCTGCGTTTCAACCGAACATTCCCCGGCTTGCGATTATCCTGACCCGGCCGCCACTAAGAGACAGGGCGTTTGTCCCATTGGCTGGCATATCCCCAGTTTTGTTGAACTCCAAATTCTAGCCCAAAATTCCGACCCCGGCTGTAATTTAGATGGTGGCACTTGCACCACTGCCGGCGGCAAATTAAAGGCATCTCCCACCAGCACCCCCATAACTTGGGACGGCACTAATGATTATAATTTTTCCGCTCTTCCTGCCGGCTGCCGTTTAAACAATGGGTCGTTCCTCAATCGCGGCAGCTACGCCCTCCTGTGGTTGTCATTGCCTAACTCGGGTAATCCGATCAACGCTTGGTACGGCTACCTTTACTCCAGGGTCTCCAATTTCTACGGCCTCTACGATCTCCGAGTCTACGGGTTCTCGGTGCGGTGTGTCCAGGACTGATTCGACTCTTTGTCTCTTTGTCTCTTTCCCCCGCCTCGCTATTGTGAGGCGGGTGTAAATAATTTTTGTTGGTATGCCCACCTATGATAACCTGCCGGTCTATAAAACTAGTTATGATTTGCTGCTAGTGATATTTAATTTTTCCGTCGAGATGAAAAAGGAATATAAATATACGGTGGGCGAGAATTTAAAAAAAGAAACGGCGGCCATAATTACCAATATTTACCGAGCTAACGGCACTTTGGCCGATCGAATATGAAGTGAAGAAAGTCCAAGACCTACTTAATGGCCGTCCCAGACAATCCCTAGACTTCAAAACACCATACCAAGTATTTAATCAATTAATTAACAGCGCTGTTGCGCTAGATTCTAGAAACTAGGTAACTATAGAAATATGAAATTAATCGTTCGTTTGCTGTTAAACGCTTTGGCTCTTTTAGCTGCTTCGTATTTAATCAGCGGCGTTGATGTCGCCAATTTTTATACCGCCCTGATCGCGGCGATTATTTTGGGATTGGTCAATGCCGTTATCCGGCCGCTTTTAATCCTGCTAACTCTGCCGATTACCATTTTGACTCTCGGTCTTTTTACTTTGGTAATCAATTCTTTACTGGTCTTGTTTGTCGCCAGTTTTGTCAAAGGCTTTTCGGTTCTGGGTTTCTGGCCGGCCTTCTTCTTGTCTTTGTTCCTCTGGTTAGTTTCTTGGTTTACCAATTTAATCCTTAAAGATTAGCCTCTATGTCGGTTTATTACAACGCTCACAAAACGAAAAATTTATTTGATCCCCAGAGTTCTGAGGTTTTTAAGCTGAGCCGCTCCAAGATAGATTTGTTCTTGAATTGCCCGCGTTGCTTTTATTTGGATCGGCGTTTGGGCATTTCTCAACCGCCCGGCTTTCCGTTTAATTTAAATAGCGCCGTTGATACGCTGCTCAAAAAAGAGTTTGATCGGCATCGAGCGCAGAATTCGCATCATCCGCTGCTGGCCGCTTATGGCCTGGACCTGGTTCCGTTTGATCATCCTCAGATGAATGAGTGGCGGACTAATTTTACGGGAGTCCGGTATTTACATCCGGCGACCAATTTATTGATTTTCGGCGCCGTGGATGATGTTTGGGTTGATGCCAAAAAAGTTTTGTACGTGGTGGATTATAAATCAACCAGCAAAGAGAGCGAGGTCAATATTGAAGCCGATTGGCAAATCGCTTACAAACGACAAATGGAAGTTTATCAATGGTTGCTCAGGCAGAATGGTTTTAAGGTTTCTGATACCGGTTATTTCGTCTATTGTAATGGTCAGACCGATCGGGTGGCTTTTGACGCCAAGTTGGAGTTCGATGTGAAATTAATTCCTTATACCGGCGCTGACGATTGGATTGAGTCAACCATCGTTGCCGCCCAGAAATGTTTACTGTCCGATAATATTCCCGACTCTGGCCCGGATTGCGATTATTGCCAGTATGTGGCGGCGGCGAGCGGGGTTAATAAAATTCAACCGGGTTTATTTTAAAAATTATGGCGGCCATATTAAAATCTTATAAATTACCCAGAGCGGTTTTAGCTTTTCATTTATTTCAAGTGATCATTTTGTGGTTAGTTGGGGTTTTACCGACTTGGTGGTTGAGCCGTGATTTAAAGCTGACTTTATATCTAGCTCTAATTTTATTTATTTTAGGAGCGATCATCTTTTTCATCGCTTATTTGGAATATTATTATTTTAGTTTGGAAGTCGGACCGGATAGTTTTACCGTTAGGTCGGGGGTCATCGTTAAAAATATGAAAACTATCGCTTTTAAATCTATTCAGAGTATTGATGTCAGCTATGACCCTTTAATCCAGGTTTTCGGTTTGGTGGTGGTGCGGGTTTGGAGTTCGTCGCCCCAGCAATTCAATCTCAATTCCGGCGATAGCCGTAATCACCCCGAATTTTCCTTTTATCTGACTAAAGCTGAGGCTGGGGCTCTGAAACAGGAGGCGGCGAGCCGATAATAATATGGTTAAAAATAAAATTGAAAAAGAATTGCGCGCTCTGGCTAACCCCGTCAAAGCTTTGGACTTAGCTCGTTTTTTTAAAACCGGTCAGAACCAATATGGCGCGGGTGATGTTTTTTTGGGAATAATGGTCCCACAACAGCGAGCGGTCGCTAAAAATAACATGGACGCCACTCTAGCCGAGATTCAAACTTTGTTGAATTCTAAAATTCACGAATTTCGCTTGACGGCGCTTTTAGTGTTAATTTTGCAGTATGCCGGAGCCGACTGTCGGCCCCGGCGGAATTACGTTGACTTTTACTTGAAAAACACCAATAATATAAATAATTGGGATTTGGTTGATTTATCCGCTCCGAAGATTTTGGGGGATTATCTATTGAGCCGAAATCGGAAGCTATTGCTTAAGTTGGCCCATTCCGGAAATTTATGGGAGCGCCGGATAGCGATTATTTCCACTTTGGCTTTTATCCAAGAAAATCAGTTCGGAGACACTATCAAAATAGCGACCATCCTTTTAAATGACAGTCATGATTTGATTCATAAAGCGGTCGGTTGGATGTTGCGAGAGGTGGGGAAACGGAATCTTGAGACTGAGTTGGAATTTTTGGAAGAATATTCCGCTCGTCTGCCACGAACGATGTTGCGTTATGCCATTGAAAAATTTTCGGAGAGTAAAAGAAAAAAGTTTTTAAATAAAAAATAATCCAATAATCATATGGGGTTAAAAATAGTCGGTAATATTGATCTGAGCCAGTTTGACAAAAAACCTAGTAAGTTGGAACTAAGGGCCGACCTTGAAGCCAAGGAAGGTTATAATGACATGTTAGATTCCGGATTGAAAAATATGGCCGCCGCCACCAACAATCGTTTTGGTCATTTTTTGAAAAGCGATGTTTCCATTGATACCGCCGAATATAAATTTCCTAATAAGGAAACTGACCAAAAATTCGTGGAAGAAAAAGAAAGGGTATTTGCGGCCGAGAGGAATATGACTCGAGAGGAATGGCTAATTGATCGGGAAAAAGCCCGGGGAATAATAACCGAAAAGGTTCTGACTTTACTTTTCTATAAATTTTTCGGGGAGGATTTTATTATCGCTCGGACGGCCGCTTATGATGATTATTGCCACGGAGTTGATATGATGATTATTAATTTGGAAACCGGCGCTCCGATTTGCGGCGTGGATGAAATGGGAGCCGATGATGCTTACAGTTATTATCGCAAAGGCCAAAAAATTTATGATATCATCGGCCATAATGGCGCTTATGTTAAATACGGAGCCACTTTCAGGAACGGTGAGCTGCAGAAAAAGGCCATTAAAAACGTCCCGGCTTTTTTTATGTCTCTAGATGAAGCTGATTTGGAAAAATTATTGCCGGCCTTGGCTACGACTGAAGTTTCTGAAGTTGAAAGTAGTATTATTCAGCGTATCTTAAGCTCTTTTGACGGCCAGATGGCCACTCTCTATAAGGGTCATGTTAATGTTAAAGAAAATCTTTTTGCCAGTAGAAATAGCCTGTTGTCGGAACAAGAGGAATTGAAAGAAACTCTGGGCGAAGAGGTTTGGAGCCAGACCGAAGAGGGACTTAATTGGAAAGCGCGGATGGGCCAAAATAATATGCGTTTAAATTTATTAAATTTTAAAAAATCATTGCAGAAAATGAAAGAAACTCATCAAAAACTTAAGCCCTAATAAATTATGTCAGAATTATTTTTGTATAACACTTTAAGCCGCGAATTGGAAAAATTTATTCCCCTGAAAACTGATTTAGTCGGACTTTATACTTGCGGCCCGACGGTTTATAATTTTGCTCATATCGGGAATTTGCGGACTTATCTGTTTGAAGATATCTTGAAGCGGGTTTTGGTTTATAACGGTTATACCGTCCAACATGTTATGAACATTACCGATGTCGGCCATTTGGCGGGTGATACTGATAACGGGGAAGATAAGATGGAAGAGGGTTCGAAACGAGAAGGGCGGAGCGCTTGGGATCTGGCCGAATTTTATACCGCCGCCTTCAAAAAAGATTTAATAAACTTAAATATCATTGAACCGACTATTTGGTGCAAAGCGACTGATAATGTTCCGGAGCAGATTGAACTCATAAAAACCCTGGAAACTAGGGGCTACACTTATCTTACTCCCGACGGTGTTTATTTTGACACCGCTAAATTTCCCGAATACAATAAATTAAGTCACTTGAATTTAGATGAGTTGCGGGAAGGCGCTCGGGTGGCCAAGAATGAGGCCAAGAGGAACGCGACTGATTTTGCCTTATGGAAATTTTCTCCGGTTGGCGCTAAAAGACAGATGGAATGGGAATCTCCTTGGGGCGTGGGTTTCCCGGGTTGGCATATTGAATGTTCGGCCATGAGTTTGAAATATTTAAGTCCGAACTTAGATCTTCATTGCGGCGGGATTGACCATATTAATGTTCATCATACTAATGAAATCGCTCAAAGCGAGGCGGCCACCGGCCGGCCATTTTTCAAATATTGGTTGCATGGCGCTTTTTTGAATATTGCCGGGGGCAAGAAAATGGCCAAGAGCGACGGTAATTTTCTCACTCTGGACAATGCTTTTATCAAAAAAGGAATCAACCCCTTAGCCTATCGTTACGCCATATTAAACGTCCACTATCGCAAGCCCATGGAATACAGCAAAGAGATTATCAAAAACGCGGAGAATGGCTGGGATCATCTGCGTCACCAAGTCAACGATTTGGGAACTGAGGTGGGAAAGATTGGCAAGGAATATAAATATAAATTTTTGGAGACGATTAATAATGATTTAAATTTGCCTCAGGCTTTGGCGGTAGCCTCTGAAATGTTGAAATCAAAACTGAGCGATGCGGATAAGTTGGCGACTGTTTTAGATTTTGATTTAGTTCTGGGTTTGGAATTGGCGGAAAAGATTCCGGCGGAAATTATGGCTCTGGCCGAAGAACGAGAAGAAGCTAGAATCGCTAAGGATTGGTCCCGGTCGGATGAACTTCGGCAGATAATTGAAGATCAGGGATATCTGTTAAAAGACGGTCCGAACGGGTTTACGCTCATGAAAAAATAATTTATGGCAAAGAATTTTTGGCGGAAATTAAAAACTCCGATCCTCGCGATGGCGCCCCTCGCCGGATTGACTGACAGCCCTTTTCGGATCTTAGTCAAAAAATACGGGGCTGATGTTTTATACAGTGAAATGGCCAGCGCCACCGCTTTATTTTATAACCCCGAAGAAACTTTAAAGCTCTTACAGTTTACCTCCTCCGAACGGCCTTACGTGGTCCAACTCTTTGGTTCCAAACCGGAGCATTTCGCGGCGGCTGTTCGGATTATTGAGAAGAAAATAAAACCCGACGGGATTGATATTAACTTCGGTTGTCCGGTCAAAAAAGTCACCAAGCAGGGAGCCGGTTCGGCCCTAATGGCCAATTTGCCAAATTCTCGGGCGGTGCTGGAAGCGGTGCTTAAAAATACCAAGTTGCCGGTATCCATTAAAGTCCGAACTCAGTCGGGGAAGGTCAAGCTAAAAGATTTTTTGCAAAATATAGCCGATTTGCCCATTTCCGCTCTGATGATTCATGGCCGGACTTTGGCGCAAGGGTTTAACGGGGAAATTGATTTAAAGGCGATTAGAGAGGCGCGCCAATATTTTTCCGGTATTATTTTGGCTAACGGCGGAATTCATAATTATGATGACCTGGCGAAAGTGCTGTCTGAGACCGGAGTCGATGGCGCGGGTATTGGTCGGGGAGCTTTAGGCCGTCCGTGGATTTTTAGAGAGTTAAAAGATTCTAAGTTTAAGATAAGTCCGGAACAAATTTCTCGTTTAGCGTTCCGGCAGGCGCAATTAATGTTTAAGCAGAAAGGGCGAGCCGGAATATTGGAAATGCGCCAGCATTTATGCTGGTATGTTAACGGGTTGGCCGGAGCCAAAAAACTGCGCGCCCGGATGGTTCGGGTGGAGAGCTTGGCGGATATTAAAAAAGTTTTATCATTATAATTATGACTTTATATATTGACACTTCCGATCGAGTTAAAATTATTATCGCTTTGAAAAACGGAAATAAGAATATTATTCTTAAGTCTTTTCTGGCGCCGCAACGACAGGCCGAGAAATTATTGGTGGAGATTGATAAATTATTAAAAAAGACCGGCCAGAAATTATCCGATTTAAAAAAGATTGCAGTGATGGAGAAGGGCAGCAGCTTTACCGCTTTGCGCATCGGGATTTTAACCGCCAATGCCTTGGCCTACGCTTTGAATATCCCGGTGGCCTCAGCCGGAGGCCGACAAGCTTTAGTTAAAAAGGGAATTAGGGTGGTAGTGCCGGAATATGACCGGATGCCTAATATCGGCTAAACTTTATGAAAAAGATTTATCTCTCGATTTTAATCATCTTCAGTTGTTTCTCTTTGTTTTTTGTCAGTCCCGCTCAAGCGGCCGGTTTGTCCGGTCGGATTTTTTTGCAAGTGCAAGATAAAGGCCAAGCTTGGTATATTTATCCGGTTGACGCCAAGAGATATTATTTAGGTCGCCCGGATGATGCTTTCAATATCATGAGGCAGTTGGGTCTGGGCATTTCTGAAAAAGATTTTTATGCGTCGGCGATTAGGCCGCCGCAAAATATCTTAGGCCGGATTATCCTGCGCGTGCAAGATAAAGGTCAAGCTTATTATGTTGACCCTTTAAATGGTCATTTAAATTATCTCGGGAGACCGGATGATGCTTTTCAGGTGATTCGGAGTTTAGGAGAGGGAATTACCAATAGCGATTTAAGTAAAATCATTATCGGAACTTTAAATATTACTCCGGCTAATCCGACGTCGCCGACGGTGGTTTTGGGGCCGGATGAGAACTTGGTCAAGTTTACATGGAAATATGACGGTCAGAGTTATTATTTGAATGAAATTTTTAGCAAGAATTTATATGCTCAATATAGCGCTATGACTCGGATTTTAACCTACCAGTTAGATGAGGCCCCGGCTAATTTGCGGGATAGTTTTTATGCCATGTTTTTAACTCCGCGGAGCGGGGACGCCACTTTAGATCGGATCATGGTTGATTTAAATAAAATCGCCCAAACGGATGGCATTACCGGCGACAGATTGGTGGAGTTTATGATGGCCTTTGTCCAATATATCCCCTATGACAGCAGTAAATTGGCGGGGGAGAATATTCCCAACTATATTTATGAAACTCTCTACCGAAATTCCGGAGTGTGTTCGGACAAGAGCTTTTTGGCGGTAGCGATTTTGCGGAAAATAAATTATGGCGCCGCTATTTTAGATTATCCCGATAATAAGCATTCAGCGCCCGGCGTGGCTTGCGCCGCCGATCAATCAACCAGCGCTTCCGGTTATTGCTTTATTGAAACCACTAATTTTTTCCCCATCGGAGTAGTGCCCAATACCTTGAAAGCCGGTCAGGGTGAAACTTCCACCCAATTTGATAATATTTTTGATGCCAGCCATTTAGGCAGTATGGAAATATATCAAAAAACCTCAGCCCTGACTTATTCCGGCATCACTCAGACTATGGCCGAGGCTGACCTAATTAAAAAATTAGTCCAGAGTATTGATAGCGCCAAAGCTGAATTAAATGCCGTTTCTTTGGAGTTGGCCGATGATCGCAGCGCTTTGGATTTGCTGCGAACAACCATGAATAATTATATAAATGCCGGTGATACAACTAATTATAATCTGTTAATTCCGCAATATAATGAAGCGGCCAAAAACTATAATGATAAAGTGGCTGATTATCAATTAAAAATAGATATTTATAATGCCAATATCAGAGAGTATAACAGTCTGACCAAGTCTTTTTATCAGCAAGTTTAAATTTTTAAAAGAGTAATTTGTAGTCAAAAATGGCGTAAAAACTGAGGTTTTATTAATAATTACTATAGCATTTATTTATTTGACATTTATTGATGCCCGAGTAATATAGTGGTATAATATAACTAGATTATTATGAACTCCGGCAGTAAAGAAAAATTTATTAAAATTTATGCAAACCTACCCATGGGAATTAGGCAGGAGATTATTCTAGTTTTAGATGAAAATAAGCCGATAACTTGGAATGTGGCGTTTAATGAAATCTATAGTGGTCCAGTCTGTCAATACAAATTTGACGTCATTAAATAGTTGGACAAACCGGAATGGTATTTAAGTTAAGATTACATATATTAATCTGCCCTGTGAAGGCAGTTTTTTTGTTTTGGTCGAAATAGACCTTGGCTGGAGTCTGATAGTCTATTCCTTGGTGTGGCCGATAGCCGTTATACTTCTCAAAGAATTTAGTTAAGCCTGCTCGACACTCAGCGACTGATTCATA
>MNUV01000040.1 GCA_001871235.1 Candidatus Falkowbacteria bacterium CG1_02_41_21 | reverse complement strand
AAAGCAAATACGACATAAATTGAAATCACACATGTAGCCGTGAATCCGACCACAACGCCAACAACGATTAATTTTCCGGGTAGAAAATTTCGGTTTTCTTTTTGACTTTACGATTAATGCGGTTCTCGCCATATATTTTTAATAATTAATTTTTCTTAAAAGGAAAGCCCAGTAAGCGGAATAACTCTAAAGCGGCGGCCCGATTCTGAGTACTGGTCACAATCGTAATCTCCAAACCATGGATATGATCAATATCTTCCTGCTTGATCTCCGGGAAAGGTAAATGCTCCTTGAAACCGATGGTCAGATTACCATCGTGATCAATAATATTTTCCAAAATACCGCGGAAATCACGCACCCGAGGGAAAGTGATATTAACCAAACGTTCCACAAAATCATACATCCGGTCACCCCGTAAAGTGACCAACGCTCCGATAATCATACCTTCTCTGATCTTAAAAGCGGAAATAGCTTTTTTAGCCTTAGTTAAAACTGGTTTCTGACCGGTGATTTTGGTTAAAGTTTTGACGACAATGGCGGCATATTCTTTTTCCTTGGTATGTTTGCCGAAACCAACATTCAAGACTACCTTCTCAATCTTAGGAGCCAGGTAATCATTCTTCAGGCCCAATTCCTTTTTCAAGGCTGGCAATATTTCTTTCTTATATTTTTCTTTTAATCTCATATATTTAAAAAGTTTTAATCTATAGCCTCTTGGCATTTTTTACAAATCCGATGCTTCCGGCTCTTCTTAGTTCCTTCATCTTGAGCTATTTTATAAGCCATGCGAGTAGTTTTACCGCATTTCGGGCAAACTACAGCCAAATTAGAAGCATCCACAAAGGCCGGAAATTCAATTCTCTGACCTTTCTCGCCTTTTTTGGAAGGACGCATATGCTTAATCAATAAATTTAAGCCTTCCACGCTAACCTTACCCCGCGCCGGCAGTACTTGCAAGACTTTACCGCTTTTGCCTTTATCTTTACCGGTTAAGATTTTTACTTTGTCTTCTTTCTTAATATTCATAAATTTAATGATTAATTCCGATTTGATTACAGCACCTCAGGCGCTAAAGAAATGATTTTCATAAAACCGCCTGAACGTAATTCCCGAGCTACCGGACCGAATATTCTGCTTCCTTTCGGTTCTTTCTTTTCCTTGTCAATCACCACGCAGGCGTTATCGTCAAAACGCAGATAAGAACCATCGGGACGGCGAATTTCTTTTTTAGTCCTAACCAAGACGGCATAAATCACGTCGCCTTTCTTGATGGCGCTATGAGGAGCGGCTGATTTGACAGCGCAAACGATGGTATCGCCCACTCGGGCATAACGTTTCTTATATCCGCCTAAAACCCTGATGCACATCACTGATTTGGCACCGGAATTATCGGCTACTTTTAATACAGATTGGACTTGAATCATATAATTTGGTAATTATTAAACTATTTAGCTACTCGCCACCGTTTATCTCGACTTAAAGGCCGACATTCGATAAAATTTACCTTATCGCCTACGTGAAATTCATTAGCCTCATCATGAACCTTGTATTTACGACTGACCTTATAGCGTTTGTGATATTTAGGATGGATTTTAACGCGATCTACCTTAACCACAATAGTTTTATCGCTTTTGTCAGACACCACCACTCCGCTGAATTTCTTGCGGATTAACTTTTTGGCGGTTATTGGGATAATTTTTGGATCGGCCATATAATTAATATAAAATAAAATTACTTATTTAAATCTTTAACTTCAGCCGGCTGAGTCGCTGGCTCACTTTTCTTTTTCTTCAATAAAGTTAAAACCCGAGCAATGGCTTGCTTCACAACTCTAATTTCACGAACATTTTTTAATTGACGATTAGAATCTTTAAAACGTAATTCCCGTAATTTTTCCCGGGAAGTCGCCAAAAAAGAATGCAGTTCATGTTCGGTTTTACTTTTTAATTCTTTAAAATCCATATAAATAATAATTATTTCTTAACAAACTGGCATTTAATCGGCAATTTATAAGCGGCGGAATTCATGGCTTCTTTGGCCGATTTTTCATCAATACCATCCATTTCAAACATCACCGTGCCCGGTTTAATCATGCAAACATAGTGATCCACCGAACCCTTACCTTTACCCATGGGGATTTCTCCGCCTTTCATGGTGACTGGCTTGTCCGGAAAAATCCGAATCCAAACCTTACCGGTTTTCTTGGTATATTTAGTCAGAGCGCGGCGAGCGGCCTCAATTTGACGAGCGGTAATCCAATGAGCCCCTAAGGCTTTCAGACCATAACTGCCAAAACTAACCGACAATTTTGTCGTCGCTATGCCACCGCGGCGTCCTTTATGACTTTTTCGATATTTGCTTTTCTTGGGCATCAACATATATTTGCTTCTTATTTCTTATTATCTTTTTTATCAAAAATTTCTCCGCGGTAAATCCAAACTTTAATACCAATACAACCATAAGTGGTATGAGCCGTACCCCGAGCGTAATCAATGTCGGCGCGAAGCGTGTTTAATGGCACTTTACCGGAGACTAATTTCTCAGTTCGAGCAATTTCCGCCCCGTTTAAACGACCACCGATAGCCACCTTCACCCCCAAAGCTCCGGCTCTTTCAATTTTACCGATAGTTTGTTTTATCACCTTTCTGAAAGGCATCCGTTTTTCAATATCTAAAATCATTTGTTGCACGACAATCTGGGCGCTTAAATTAGGTTGGGCCACTTCTTTAATATTTAAATTAATGTCCGACAAATGAATACCGGCCGGATTGCTTAAAAATTTACGGTGTAAAGTCTTTTTTAATTCTTCAATGCCATTGCCGCCCCGGCCGATTAAAACACCCGGTTTGCCGGTATGCACATCGATATTAATCTTTTTAGCATTACGAGCAATTTCTACCTTATCAATCCCAGCGTCTTTTTGAGTTTTAATCAAATACTTTCTAATTAAAACGTCTTGCTTGACATTGCTGATGTACTTATCACCGCGGCTGAACCAAATTGAAGGCCAGCTCTTGATAATGCCCATGCGTAAAATTTTTGGATTTACTTTTTTTCCCATATTATAAAATATTACAATTTAAATATTAACCGCTTTTGCGTCTAAAAATCTTACCGGCAAAACCTTTAGAACTGCCGCCTTCCACCACGGCGTGACCATGACGACCTTCCATCCGAGAATCAACAATTTCAGCGGTGACATCTTCGCTTTTTTTAACAATTTTCTTGGCCACTTTTACTTTTTGCGGGCTGGGAGCATCACTGGCTTTAACTAAATCTTCTAATTTAACCGGGGCATCAGCCTTAACATTCTTGGCAATCTTTTTGCCGCTATCTTTAAGCTCGACTAAAGTCAAATGAATATGACAGGAACGTTTGTGGATAGTAGTGGCCCGGCCCTGAGCTTTCGGAGTCCAACGTTTTAGAGTCGCGCCTTCATCGATCATGATAGATTTAATAAATAAATTATCTTTATCCAAATCATAATTATTAACGGCATTGGCTAAGGCTGATTCCACCAATTTTAATATCGGTGAGACCGCTTTTTTATCGCCAAAACGTAATTGATCCAAAGCTTTATCGGTCTTCATGCCGCGCACAATATCAGCCACCAGACGAACCTTTCTGGGAGACATGCGCAATTGATTTAAACTGGCCTTAATTTCCATATAATTAAATTAATAAAAAAAATTATTTTTTAGCGACGGTAGCCTGATCTTTAGCCATCTTTCCGCCATGTCCTAAAAATTTCTTAGTGGGAGCGAATTCACCCAAACGATGACCGATCATATTCTCCACAATATAAACCGGGGTGTGCTGTTTGCCATTATGAACACCGATGGTAAAACCAACCATTTTTGGAGTAATTGTCGCGGCCCGATCCCAAGTCTTAATATCGGACTTATCGCCCGGTTTAAGTGCTTGGATTTTTTTTAAAAGCCGCCCATTGATGTAGGGTCCCTTTTTTAAACTTCTTCCCATATATTTTATATATTTAGATTATTTCTTTTTACCGCGACGGTTAATTATCAAACGGCTGGAACTTGATTTGCGACGAGTCCGAACACCAAAAGCCGGCTTGCCCCATTTAGTCTTAGGCGATTTCAAACCGATAGACTGGTTACCTTCACCGCCGCCATGCGGATGGGCATTAGGATTCATAGCGGTACCGCGGACAGTCGGTCTCCAACCTAAATGACGATTCCGACCGGCGCTGCCGATAACCACATGCATCCGATCGGGATTACTGGCCTGACCGACAGTGCATAAACTATCTTTTTTAACTAAACGAATTTCACCTGACGGTAATTTAATCTGAGCATACTTACCTTCCACGCCCATCACAAAAGCCACATTACCGGCACCGCGAGCGATTTTAGCTCCCTCGCCCGGATTAAGTTCAATACAACTGACACCCACACCGGCTGGAATAAATTTCACCGGCATCGCATTACCGGCTTTAATTTCAATCAATTCCTGGGAACTGACAATAGTATCGCCGGGCTTAATACCAACTGGGGCCACAATATAACGTTTATCGCCATCGGCATAATATAATAGAGCAATCCGAGCGCCGCGTCCGGGATCATATTCAATCGCCTTAACGAGAGCCGACACGCCGAATTTATCCCGCTTAAAATCAATCGCCCGTAAATATCTTTTGGCGCCGCCGCCGCGATGCCGCACGGTAATTTTACCTTGGGCATTGCGACCGCTTTTTTGTTTTCTAAATTTAACCAAACTCTTCTCCGGCGCTGACTTGGTAATATCGGAAAAATCGTCGAAAGTCGCTTCGCGTCTGCCGGGAGTAATCGGTTTTACTTTTTTGATTCCCATAGTTTTAAAATTAATTAGACACCTTCGTAAACTTGAATTGTTTCACCCTTTTTGAGAGTCACAATGGCCTTTTTAAAATCTTTGCGGCGACCCGTAATCCGACCGCGAGCCACTTGCTTGCCTTTCATTTTAACCATATTAACACTAATCGGATTAAGGCCATAAACTTCATCAATCGCCTTAGCCACCTCAATTTTATTGGCATTGATGTCAACTATAAAAACATATTTATTCTGACCGCCTAAATTAGTCGCCTTTTCCGTCACTAATGGTTTAACTAAAATTTTATAAGCCGAACCAACGCCGGTTTTGGCTTTGGCGGCCGATTTCTCTTTCTTAGCTTCAGTCGCATACAAATCTTTCATGGTCGGAGCTTCAGTCTTCTTAGCGGCGGACGGTTTAGCCTTAGCTTCTTTAGTCGTTGGAGCCGCAATAGTTTTTTTACTAAATATTGCCATATAATTTATTTATATCTTTCTTCTAATTTTTTTATCGCTTCGCTGGTCAAAACTAAATTCTTGTATTTTAAAACATCAACAATATTCAAATTTTCTAAATTGATAATTTCCACACCGGGCAAATTACGACCGGAATATTTAACTTTTTCATCCTTTTGATCATTGATTATCAGGACATTGCGTCGAGTATTATTCAAGACTTTCTTTTCCAGACTGGTCAACATAGCGTTGAAAGTCTTGGTCTTAAACTCCGGCATATCCAGTTTTTCTAAAATAACCAAAGTGTTGTTATTAACCTTATCGGATAAAGCCATCAACAGCGCTTTCTGTTTCATTTTCTGATTAATTTGTTTTTTGAAATTACGTTCGTTTCTCGGACCAAAAATAACGCCGCCGCCCCGCCAAATCGGAGAACGACTGGAGCCGACGCGAGCCCGACCGGTACCTTTTTGTTTCCAAGGCTTTTTACCGCCGCCGGAAACTTCCGCTCTAGTTTTAGTATGAGCTAAAACTTGACGTTCGTTGGCCATCTGAGCAATCACGGCTTGATGCAATAAATCATTATTTAAAGCCACCTTAAAAATCTTGTCGCTTAAATCCAGCGTGCCGACATTCTCCGCTTTTTGGTTGTACACGTTAATTTTCACTGACATACTATAGACAAATTAAATAATTAATAAATTATTCTTTAACTTCTTCCGGCTTTTCTTCAGTCGGAGCGACTTCTTCGGCTTTGACTTTTTCCACTACCGGAGCGACTTCTTCAGTCTTGACTTCTGGAGTAGCTTCTTCTCCCACTGGGGCCTCAACAACTTCTTCAGTTTTTACTTCCACCTCAATCACTGGAACGACTGCAGTACTGAATTTTAAATCACCCTGACCCTTAATTATAATTAAAGAATTGACAGCGCCCGGAACCGAACCCTTAACATAAATAATATTATTGGGGGTATCAATTTCAATAATTTCTAAATTAGCGGCAGTCACTTGTTCATTGCCAGTCTGTCCGCCCATTCTAGTTCCCTTAAAAACGTGAGCCGGGCCCTTGGGACCAACCGAACCGGAATGTCTTTCTTGATCTTTATTACCATGAGTATGTTTATGACCGCTAAAACCATGACGTTTAACCACACCCTGAAAACCCTTGCCCTTGGAAACGCCGATCACGTCAATAATATCACCCTTAGCAAAAGTTTCGGTCGTAATGATATCGCCGATTTTGGCTTCAATCGGAGCCGTTAAACGCAACTCTTTGACATATTTCAAATTGTTATGACCGGACTTAGCCAAATGGTTACGTTGCGGTTTTTTGACATTCTTCTCTTTCTTGGTATCAAAACCGACCTGTAAAGCAAAATAACCATCGGTCTTTTCATCTTTAACTTGGGTTACAAAACAAGGACCCGCTGCCACTGGGGTAACCGGCACCACTTTATCGCCTTCCCAAATCTGGGTCATATTTAATTTTTTTCCTAAAATGAATTTCATACATTTATTTAAAATAAAAAACTGGTCTCAAATAATGTAAACCAGCCAAAGCCGCGATTAACTGATAATTAACGGACTCCAAAAATTATTGTTTAATTTTTTGTTTGGCGGTTGTCTCCTGATTTTGCGGTCTTCATTTTAGGCACTTTCTACCAGTAGAGTTACCGAAAACTTGAACGGCAAAATAAATGTGTAATATACAAAACGATTTTACTGCATTTTTATCTCGACGTCAACCCCGGCCGGTAAACCTAAATTGGTCAAATCTTCAATGGTCTTGGCGGTGGGATCAACGATATCAATTAAACGCTTGTGAATGCGCATTTCATATTGATCTCGAGCATTTTTATGCACAAAAGTAGAGCGATTAACGGTATACTTACGTTTCTCAGTCGGTAGTGGAATCGGACCAAAAATAGTGGCATCAGTGCGCTGAGCAGTTTCAATAATAGTTCTGGTGGACTGGTCAATAATCTTATGATCAAAAGCTTTAATCTTAATGCGGATTCTCTGCTTGGAATCAGTCTCTTCTTTTTTAATTTTTTTCTCCGGCATAATGTACGTTTTTATTTTATCTTTTTGTTTATTATATAAATTAATGAAATAAACACTACAAGCTCGCTCTTAGTTGAAGAGCGAGCCTAAGTGACTACTTAGTAATTTTGGTAACAACACCGGCACCAACGGTTCGACCGCCTTCCCGAATAGCAAATCTTTGCTTTTCTTGTAAGGCAATCGGAGCGATTAATTTGATATTCAAATTAACGGTATCTCCCGGCATCACCATTTCAGTTCCGGCCGGCAATGTAATATCACCGGTCACATCGGTAGTTCGGATATAGAATTGTGGTTTATAACCATTGAAAAAAGGTTTATGACGACCGCCTTCATCCTTGCTTAAAACATAAACTTCAGATTCAAATTCGGTGTGGGGAGTGATAGTTCCGGTTTTAGCTAAAACTTGACCGCGTTCCACTTCATCTTTCTTGGTACCGCGCAGCAGTAATCCGGCATTATCGCCAGCCAAACCTTTTTCCAGTTGCTTATTGAACATTTCAATACTAGTCACAGTGGTTTTTTTGGTATCCATTAAACCAACAATTTCCACTTCATCGCCAATTTTGATTTGACCCTTTTCAATTCTACCAGTTACGACAGTGCCGCGACCTTCAATGGAAAAGATATCTTCAATCGGCATTAAGAATGGTTCGTCAATTTCCCGTTTTGGTTCTGGAATATACTCATCTAAAGCTTTTAATAAATCGATTACCGGTTGAGCGTCGGGGCCAGATGGATTATCCAAGGCCTTTAAAGCTGAACCGCGAATAATCGGAGTAGTATCACCCGGGAATTCATATTTCTTCAATAAATCACGCACCTCTTCCTCGACTAAATCAATTAATTCTTTGTCCTCAACCATGTCGCATTTATTCAAAAAGACAATGATGTAAGGAACACCAACCTGTTTAGCGAGTAGAATATGTTCTCTGGTCTGAGGCATAGGACCATCAGTCGCCGCGACCACTAAAATAGCGCCATCCATCTGAGCCGCGCCGGTAATCATGTTTTTAACATAATCAGCATGACCCGGACAGTCAACGTGAGCATAATGTCTGGCTGCCGTCTCATACTCCTGATGAGAAGTGGCAATGGTAATACCGCGAGCTTTCTCTTCGGGAGCATTGTCGATGTCGTTAACGCCTTTATGACTGGCCTTCATCCCCTGCGCATTAGACACCGCTAAAATTGCAGCGGTTAGGGTAGTCTTGCCATGATCAACGTGTCCGATTGTACCGACGTTGACGTGGGGTTTTGTTCGTTGAAATACTTCTGCCATGTTTTTACTTCACGACCCCCTCCTAAAAGGGGTTATTTGTCTGACGACAACCAGTCGTTTAAATTAATTTATTGATTTTTTATTAATAAATATAGATTATTCTTGAATTTCATCTTCAACATCCACCGCCGCCTCCTTGACGGATTTGGGAATACTCCAATTATTATTTCCTTTATAACGATTTTTTAAAATTTGACCGCTGGAATAAATGGTTTCTTTAGGAAAATTATGATCATCTTTCCACATCTTATTTTGATCACTGCTCGCTATTTTATCAGCTATCTTCTCCTCTGTCAAGTTAGGGTTTTCCCCATTAGCTTCATTTAAACCTAAAATCTCTTCATATTCTTCGAGGGGCATAACCACAAAGGAATTATCCGGTTCATTATTATCAAAAACAACAATCCGATCACCGGTTTTTCGAGCGAGTCTCATTACTTTCTGCAATTTGTTTGACATATTGATAAAAGTTAATGACTAAATCGAATCTTTACTTACCAGCCTTTTCTTTAATTTGCTCTAAAATATTCCGAGGAACTTCAGCATATTTCAAAAATTCCATCGTATAATTAGCGCGACCTTGGCTCATGGAACGCAGCGAAGTGGAATAACCGAACATTTCCGCCAAAGGTACTTTAGCCCGAACCAGTTTAATACCGGCCGGCCTATCGGTCATTTCATCGATTTGACCCCGTTTAGCATTCAAATCGCCGATAATATTACCCATATATTCTTCGGGGGTGGTAACTTCCACCTTCATCACCGGTTCCAACAATACCGGTTTAGCTTTAGCCACGGCATCTTTGAAGCCAAAGATAGCGGCCATCTTAAAGGCTAATTCCGAAGAATCAACTTCATGATAACTACCGTCAAAAACAGTCACTTTTAAGTCAATCATCGGATAACCGGCCAAAACACCGGAAGTCAAAGCTTCCTTGACGCCCTTTTCAATGGCTGGGATATATTCTCGCGGAACTGATCCACCCTTAACCTCATCCACAAACATGAAGCTCTTACCTTCTTCATTGAATGGTTCCACGCGTAACCAACAATCACCATATTGACCGCGACCACCGGACTGCTTAACATATTTGCCTTGGGCCTCAGCTTTTTCTTTAATAGTTTCCCGATATGATACTTGCGGTTTACCGACATTGGCTTCCACCCCGAATTCTCGCTTCATCCGATCCACAATAATTTCTAAATGCAATTCTCCCATCCCGGAGATTAGAGTTTGGCTGGTTTCCTCATTGGTCTCCACCCTAAAAGTCGGATCTTCTTCGGCCAGACGGGACAAAGCCACGCCCATTTTCTCTTGGTCAACTTTAGTCTTGGGTTCCACGGCAATCTTGATAACCGGCTCCGGGAACTTAATTGATTCTAATAATATCGGAAAATCTTCCGCGCATAAAGTATTGCCAGTAGTGGTATCTTTCAAACCAATCACCGCCGCAATATCGCCGGCATAAACTTCTTTCACTTCTTCCCGATGGTTAGCGTGCATCCGAACCAGACGGCCGACTCTTTCTTTGTTGCCGGTACTGGAGTTAACAATATAGGAACCGGAAGCCAAAACTCCTTGATAAACCCGGACAAAACATAATTTGCCCACAAAAGGATCAGTGGCAATTTTGAAGGCCAGACCGACAAAAGGAGCATTGTCATCAGGTTTGATTTCCATATGCTTAGTCTCATCACGCACTTCGGTTCCCTGCAACTCCGGGACATCGAGCGGAGACGGCAAATAATCGCAAACGGCATTGAGAGCCATTTGCACGCCAATATTCTGCAGCGCAGTACCGCACAAAACCGGATAAGCGCCGTTGGCGATAACCCCTTTGCGCAGAGCCACCTTCAATTCTTCCAAGCTAATCTCCTCTCCGTTTAAATATTTTTCGGTTAAAGTATCGTTAAACTCGGCAATTTTTTCCACCGCCAAAGAGCGATATTTTTCCGCATCAGCTTTCATGTCTTCCGGAATCGGAACTTCCACAATCTTTTCCCCAAAATTGCCTCCAAAGTTATAAGCTTTTTGTTCTAATAAATCAATCAAACCGGAAAAACTATTATCGGCGCCGATGGGCAATTGAATGGCAAAAGCCTTAGGGTTAAGCCGAGTTTGAATTGACTCCAAGCTCATATAAAAATCAGCTCCCATCTTATCCATCTTATTGATAAAACATAAGCGCGGGACATTGTATTTATCAGCCTGACGCCAGACAGTTTCCGATTGCGGTTCCACTCCGGCTTGACCGTCAAAAACGGCGATAGCGCCGTCTAAAACGCGCAAAGAGCGTTCCACTTCCACGGTAAAATCAACGTGTCCGGGAGTATCGATAATATTAATTTTATTATCTCGCCAAAAACAAGTGGTCGCCGCCGAAGTGATGGTAATGCCCCTTTCTTTTTCTTGTTCCATCCAATCCATTTCAGCCGCGCCTTCATGCACTTCGCCGATTTTATGTTTTTTTCCGGTATAGAATAAAACCCGCTCGGTAAAAGTAGTTTTGCCAGCGTCAATGTGAGCCATGATACCGATGTTTCTGATTTTATCTAATGAATAATCCCTGGGCATAAATTTTATATTTATGGTTATTTATATCTTATTTATTTTTATAAAAATAAATTTTAACCGGAGACGGTTAAAATTTATGGCAAAATTATCGCGAAAAATGAGCAAAAGCCTTGTTAGCTTCAGCCATCTTGTGAACCGCTTCCCGTTTTTTGATAGCCGCGCCTTCCCCGTTACTGGCATCTAAAATTTCAGCAGCTAATTTTTCTTCCATGGAATTACCGCGCCGATCATGAGCGGCATTGATCATCCAATGACAACCTAAATAGAAACGGCGTTCGCCTCTGACTTGAACCGGAACCTGATAGTTAGCACCGCCGACCCGCTTGCCCCGAACTTCAACCAACGGCGAAACCTTTTTGATGGCCTTGTTAAAGACATGCCGCGGATCTTGTTTGGTTTTGTCTTTGATAATATTAAAAGCATCATAAATGATTCTCTGGGAAACACTCTTCTTGCCGTCAATCATCAAATAATTAATGAGTTTAGCAATACTTTTATCGTTGTATTTTAGATCGCCTTCGATTTTTCTCTTCGGCGCTGGTTTTCCACGCATAATTTTGTGTTTCTAAATTACTCAGCTATAAGTAATGCTAGAAGTTCTAAATATTATAAATTTTTATTAACTATTTCTTAGGTTTCTTAGCCCCATAACAGCTTCGGCCCTGACGCCGAGCTTCCACTCCTTGAGCGTCAAAAACGCCCCGGATAACCTTGTAACGCACACCCGGCAAATCCTTAGTCTTGCCGCCTTTAACTAAAACGATGGAATGCTCTTGCAGGTTATGGCCCATACCCGGGATATAAGCGGTGACTTCCATCCCATTGGATAAGCGCACCCGGGCAATTTTCCGTAAAGCGGAATTCGGTTTTTTCGGAGTCATAGTAGTCACCTTCAAACAAACACCTTGTTTAAATGGAGCCCCCTTGGCATCCACCTTCTTCTGGCGATGAAGGGAGTCCAGACGAGTATGCAAAGCCAAAGTTTTAGTTCTTTTGCTTTTAATAACGCGGCCCTTGCGCACCAATTGATTCATTGTTGGCATAATATTTTAATTGCGAATTAAAAATCGCGAATTATGAAATCCGCTCTAATTTATTGGAAAATTAAATAAAATCCCGAATAATCAGGATATTTTTTCTTACTCCACTAAATTTATCAAAAACTAAAGATAAAGTCAAGGGGAAAACCGCAATCAGACGACAAAATAGACTCCGAACAGAATAATCGTAAAAATAAGCTCCGCCTTGGAATAATATCCAATGAATCCCCTAGTATTAAACTTCTTCCAGGGAAAAAAAGGATAAAAGTCATCATCATCAATGGCATCCAGCAGAAAATGGCTCAAATAACCCAAACCGAATACCAATCCGACTTTCAGACTGAATAGGGCTATCAAACTGGTCAAAGCAAAGAAAGCGATAAAACTATGTAAATAACTGCGAGAACTCTCATGAGTACTTTTAGCCACTTTTAACATTTCCTTCACATTGAAGATAATCTTGTTTTTGACATGCGGAATCAAGTGATCTAAATCAATCGCCACCGCGCTGATAATGGCCGTGGGATAATCACCGGTTAATTTGCCGATTATTAAACCGGCGGCTAAATGAGCCGTAGAATACATAGAATTAAAATAAATTATAACCAGTTAAAAGCTGGAAGAGCCAAGCAATAATTGGAGTAATAAAATTAGAAGCGAATAACACAAAAAATAAAACTAAAAATAAACCAAAACGTTCAATCTCCAAAAACTTGAGCTGGATCTTGGCCGGCAAGAAGGCCGCCAAAACTTTAGAGCCGTCCAGCGGTGGAATCGGCAATAAATTGAAAACCATTAACATCAAATTGATATAAACAATCATCCCCAGGAAAGAAACTAAGGCGCTATCAATCCCCGGGAATAAACGCAATACTGAAGCAAACATTACCGCTAAGATAAGATTACCCAAAGGACCGGCCAGAGCTACTTTGGCCGGACCATATTTCTGATCGCGCAGATTATAAGGATTAAACGGCACCGGTTTGGCCCAACCGAAAATAACGCCGCTCCCCGAGAAAATCATTAATAAAGGCAGGATAATAGAACCGAACAAATCAATATGTGGAATCGGATTCAAAGTTAATCGACCCAAATCTTTGGCCGTGCTGTCGCCACCACGCGCCGCCGCAAATCCATGCATATATTCATGAATAATGGCCGAAAACACTAAAACAATAATTTCAAAAAGGTAAAGCATAATGAATTTTTATTAAAACCAATGACCATTCTAGCACATCTTGATATTTTTATCAAAGGATGTTAACATACAGAAAGATCAACAAAAATAAATTTAAGACAGCTCAGCTAGACTGCGTTTTTATAATTATATGAGGGATGTGTGAATTAATTATGTTGAAAAATATTTAAAATATTGGCTAATGTTATAGTAAATTTTGGTGTTTTCAGGGATAATTCTCATGTATGAATAAATTACACGAGAAATCGCCTTGCTGCCAGGCGAAAATATATAAATTCGGCGGCAAAAGAAAACAATGTTCGCAGTGTAAAAAGACTTGGACAAACTGGAA
>MNUV01000051.1 GCA_001871235.1 Candidatus Falkowbacteria bacterium CG1_02_41_21 | reverse complement strand
TGCCAAAAATGTCAGAAAGAAATGATCCTAACTGAGATCACCTATCGTATCAGAGATGGTACTTGGTGGACTACATTTGTTTAGGGACATAGAACAATCGACAATTATCGGTCTAATTTGTTGCGAGAAGAATCAATCAAATTGGACAGTTTGACCCTTTAGCCACAAGAAATGATTCCCGTCCGACCTAAACTTATTGGTTGGACTGGACCAAAACTAAAAATTCGACCGACTCCAGCCACAAATTGAGTCTTTTTTATTGAGGAAGAAAAAATGATAATTCCTTAACAACAAAAAAAGGTAACAACAGTTACCTTTTTTTATTTTCCGAAATAATATAAGGCTAATTCTTAGCCACCGCATCCATCGCCTCTGATAGCGTCTTCACTTTTATAATCTCCATATTCTTCATTTTAGCTAAACCATCTAACTTCATTTCCGGAATTAAAACTCGGGTAAAGCCCATTTTCTCGGCTTCTTTTAATCTAAACTCCAACTTGGTCACCGGCCGGAGCTCTCCGCCCAAACCAACCTCGCCCAAGACCAGCATTCTTCGGTCAATCGGCAAATTGAGGAGTGAAGAAACCATAGCCAGACAAACCGCCAAATCTAGCGCCGGGTCACTGATTTTTAGTCCCCCAACGACATTCAAAATCACATCTTGCGAACTCAAATTGACCTTCTGCCGTTTGGATAAAACCGCCGTCAGAACCTGTAAGCGATTCAAATCAAAACCGGAGGCCTTCCGTTGTGGATAACCAAAAATAGTTTTAGTGACGAGCGCTTGAATGTCAACCAAGAATGGTCGAGTACCTTCAATAATACAACTGATAACCGAACCGGCCAGTCCCCGGTCACTTTCTTCCAAAAAAACTGCTGTCGGATTGGCCACTTCCTTGAATCCCGCCCCGGTCATTTCCAAAATTCCCAATTCATTGACGCTCCCGAAACGATTCTTGCTGGTGCGCAGAATATAATAATTATTTAACGTTTCAGTTTCCAGATAAATGACCGTATCTACAATATGCTCCAGAGATTTCGGTCCGGCAATCTGTCCGTCTTTGGTAATATGACCGATTAAACAAACGGCAATATTATGAGTCTTGGCCAGCTCCAGAAACTTCACGGCGCAAGCCCTAATTTGATTCAAACTGCCGGCTTCTGACGGCACCTGAGACGAATAAACAGTTTGGATGGAGTCCACAATCACTAAAATGGGATTAACCTGGATAGAAGCGGCAATTATTTTTTCCGCATTAATTTCACTGACAAACTTCAGGTTCTTCAAATCACAACCGAGGCGATCCAAGCGAGATTTAACCTGAGCCGCCGACTCTTCACCCGAAACATAAAGAATAGTTGCCTCGGATTTTTTAGCTAAAGCATTGGCCATTTGCGCCACAATAGTGGATTTTCCGACTCCAGGCTCACCACTTAACAAAATCAAAGAGCCCGGCACCAAACCGCCACCCAAAACTCGGTCCACTTCCGCTATTCCGGTCGCCAGCCGACTTAAATTAGTCTCGATTACCGAGTTTAGGTCGATGATATTGGCACCTTTGATATTCTTGGGTAATTTCTTGTCCAAAACCCCAAAACTGCTGCGCGAATCACTGACGTCAACCATTTCCTGGGCAATAGTGCCCCAGGAACCGCATTCTAAACAACGCCCACTCCATTTGGAATATTGGGCGTCGCATTTAGAGCAGACGAAAATTGTATTATTTTTTTCCGACATAGGTTAATATTAATTCCCGCGCGGACAATTCGGCATAGTAATTAAAGGATCACCACTACAATTAACGGCGTGATATTGATCATATTTATGACGAGAATAAATCCAAGCGTTCCCATCAACCGTGCTGGAATTACTGGAAGCTAAATAACTCCACCACATCAAGAATAGACCGGTGGCGACAAAAACAATTATGGAGATGATGATAAAAGTCCGGGCTGGAAAATTAACCGGAGCCTTAACCACCACCGCCTTCTTAACGGTGGCCTTAAATATTTTAGCCTTAACTTTAGCTTTGACTTTAGACTTTTTAATCGGGACAACTTTTTTAATAGCCATATGTTTATTGATAATTATTTCTGCCAGGTAGCGCTCGAAGCTTTCCACTCACCTTTTATTTTTTCAAAAACAATCAAAATATTTTGCGAAAAAACCTTAGCTTCGCTGGTTCCCGCCATTTCCCGCCTTTGGGTAGTGACTAAAATTTCCGCGGCGCCAGCTTTGTCATCAAACTGGTTGACCTCGCCGGAAATAGCCACGCTGGTAATGCCGTAGTAAGCCGCATTATCTTTGCCTTGTTGGCGCAAATTAGCGACATAATCATCAGCCCAGTCTTGCATTTTTGGCGTCATAAAAATCTTTAAATCTTCAATATTGCCATAATCCGCCTGATTGGAATAAGATCCGAAGCGCTCGGCGAAAGATAAAGCCATTTTGCGTAAATCCTCGGAATTTAGGGTCCGATTCGCTTCCGCGGCAGCATCAAAAGCATACTGAGTTTCAGGCTTATTACTCAAAGCTTCTTCCCGTAACTTATTAGCATCAACTTCAGTTTGAGCCGGAATAACCGCCTGATTGGCCGCCTTTTGTTTCTGGTTAAATATATACATAAAAACAGCGATGACAATCATAATAATGAGGGCGGAGCCGATGATAAAGATGCCTAAACGTTTTCTATCGTCCATATAATATAAAAATTAATTATAATTATTTTTTTACGCCGCTCACCTCTTGGTTGAGGTTGACATCAAATTGTTTTTTAGCTTCTTCAATTTCTAATAATTGTCTCGGATCGGAAGTAATCAGTTGATCTTCGGTGTAAGAGGCCACCACCTTAATGGCCACGTGCTTATTCCCGGCAAAGAAAATACCTTCGCCCAAGCCGCATTCCAATAATAAATATTTTTCGCCCTCAGTCAGCATGAACGTTTTTTGGACCAAATCAACGGCGGCCGGCGACTGTTTTAAAAGAATTTGGACTGAAGAGTTATTCACGATCGCCTGACCATAAGGTGAGGTCAAAAAGTCATTAACATCTTGGGTAATAGTGATCACGCCCAGATAATATTTACGGCAACGTTTAACGAGGGCAAAGATAAATTTGGCGCTGTCGGCGTTCTGCATCATCCACCAAGCCTCATCAATCACCAGCACCCGTTTCTTGGTTTCACTGCGAACCACATTCCAAATATAATTAACAATGGTATAAATGGCGATTGGTCGGAGTTCATCTTCCAAATCCCGCACCGAGAAACAAATCAACTGATTGCTCATTTCCACGTTAGTCAAATTATTAAGCAAACCGGCAAAGGTGCCTTCGGTATATTTTTTCAAACGCTCCGCCAATTCTTCGGCTCCTTCCATCCCATCCAGGACTTGGTAAAAATCAGTCATAGTCGGCGGTTCTATCTGGCTCAAATCCGAATCCGGCGTGATATCTTTTTTGGCGTAAGTTTCGAGCAAGGCTCTGTCCACCAAAGAATCTTCTTCGTTAGTCATGTTACCGATCATCAGCCGGACTAAGCCTTTCAGGGTAATAACCGCGCTCCGGATAATATCTTTCGGCTTGGCTTCACCCCCGATGGCTCGAGGCAAATCAAAAGGATTAATCTTATTTTCACTGGACAAAGAAATATTGATATAAGTGCCGCCCACCGCATCCGACAAATGTTTGTATTCATACTCCGGATCAATAATAATCACATCGGTACCCAGCATTAACGATCTTAAAACCTCCAATTTAATCGCATAACTTTTACCGGCGCCGGAAGTGGCAAAAACCACCGAATTGGCGTTGGGCATACTGAAGCGATCAAATAATATCAAACTGTTATTATGACGATTAATGCCATACAAAATACCTTTGTCACTGGTCAGCTCGGAGGAAATAAACGGGAAAGAAGAAGCGACTGGCGAGGAATTCATGTTGAAGGTGATAAACAGTTCATCGTTACAAAGCGGCAAGGTGGAATTGAATCCTTGCTCCACTTGGTAAAAAGCCCGTTTGGAATAAACCAAGCGAGAACCGAAAATATCCTCAATCTGATCGCTCAAACGATCCAACTCTTCCGCGCTTTCCGAATAAATGGTCACATACAGCGCAAATTGAAAAAACTTCTCCGTTCCTTGAGTCAGTGAATCGCGTAAATATTCAATATCCCGCAAAGCCGTTTCCCGGAGCGGATCACGCGGAGCGCCTTTATCGGAATCGGAAATAATTTGAGCCTCCAAATTACCCACGCGATTTTTCAGCTGTTTTAAAATCAAAGCCGACTTGACCGGATAAAAGAACATGGAAATATCAAAAGTATAATTTAAATTAATAATCGGGGCAAACCAACCCACGCCGATATAGCGCGGATAACTGACCACAAAAACGGTTCGCAAGAACTTTTTGCCGAGTTGCATGAAGGTCGGGTTGACCTTCAAGCTGGACGGAGCGATTAAATCCCGCACCGATAGAATACCGCGGCGATAAGCAATTTCTTCTCCAATGATTTCCTTGGTCAAATCAACATTTTCTTCAATTTGCGCCGAAACTTGAATCTTATTATCCACCACAAAAACACCTTTTTTAGCCCCGGCCTTCTTCTGATCTGATTCTTGATTGGCTTGTTTAAAATTTAACATAAAAAATAATAATTAAGATAATTAAGCCTCAACCCTGATTTTATTGATATCCACCAGCGGCTGGTTCTTGGAAGTTTCGGGATTGTAAGTTTTATAATAAAGCTCAATTAATTCTTGCGTATCGAGCTGGTGAACATCCACCCCCAAAGACGACAGTGAGGAATTGACGCTCTCCACCCGGCGATATAAAGACTCTTTGTATTTCAAAAATTTCGATTCTTTTAATTTCAACGAAGTGGCCGGCCGGAAAGCTTCGCTCAAAGAAGAGAAAAATCCTTTGCGCTGATCGCTAATCGGGCTATAGGGCACAATCACATAGAAACGTTTATTCATAATCTTACCGATGGAAATCAATTCTTTAATATATTCAATATATTCCGTGGTCTGGATTTTCAGCAATTTATTGGTTTGCTCCTTCTCGCGTTGGTGGAGATATTCCAAATAACTGGCGATATTCAATTCCCGGGATTGGATAACGATCTGAATCATGGAATTGATATTATTCAAAAAACCGACGTAAGAAGAGATAACCGCGTTCTGCTCGTCTTCACTCTTTAAAGCAAAATTAATGCTGGAAACCGCTAAAACCGCGCGCAAAGTGCCATCCCGCATAATCACAGTATTATCCTTAATCTCCGCAATATCCAAATATTGCTGCGTGGAAACGGCCACCTTATTCCTAATCATTTTATTTTTTTCCGGCATGGTATTTAAAAATTATTATTTATAAATTAAAGATTCTTGATATCTTGATTGCCATTTTCTCCTTTATATTTACCCTTGGTATCGATAATCAAAGATAATTCGGCCAATGTCGCCTCATTCAACTTCTTGTTAACCACCACTTCTTCAAATTTGAATTCCTTCTTCTCTTTTTCTTCAAAACTGGCTTGCTGATGATTCCAAACTCGGACTGACGGCTTCCTAAAAGTTTGAACCAAATTTAAAACAAAATAATGGAAAGGCCGGCCGTTAACTTTCAAAAAGGCGAAAGTTCCGGCGATTAGAAAAACGGTAATCCCAATGACCAAAAAAAGTCCAAAATCAAAAACTTTATAAGAAATAAAAATTATTAAAGCCGCTCCCAAAAAAATTAAGAATTGGCGAGTCGTAATCGGACCAATAATCTTGGCCTCAACGTCAATAAATTGCGGGACGGTATATTGTTGCATAATCTTAAAACTTTAAGTCGCTGTTTAAGGAAATAATAGCTTCCGCTTCGGCGAGCGTCAGGTAATCTTGCTTCTTGGATTTAAAATCTTCAATCACTTGCGGAATAGTCTGGCTATTGCTCAAACTGGAATTAATAATCTTCAAATATAATTTATTGACCGGACTTTGACGCCAGGCAGTAACACCGGCCAAACCTTTTTCATAATCTTCCCCTTCCAATAGCTTAATCCGGCTTTTGATCTTCTTAGTAATATCAATCGGGTCCTTAGCAATTCTCCTAAAATTAACTAAATCCATATAACGCAATTCATCAATCGGGTTCATGATTCTAATTGGTTTGATGTCTTCCACCCGCGGCTTAACCTTATTCTCCACCGGACGAGCTGGAGCGACCGCTACTGGAGGTTTTGTTGGAACCGGAACAACTGGTTTGACTACCGGAATTGGCGGAACAACCGGAGTTACTATCGCCGGTTCAGGCGCCATCTTTTCCATAACCGAAGAGATGTCGGGTTTTTTGACGATACTGGGTAAAGCCGAGGATACCGGTTTAGTCGGCGCTATTTCGTGAGACAAATCAATTCCACTAGCCAATTCGTGCTTAGTATCTAAAGCCATGGCTAAATTATAATCATCTTCATGACGGGGAGCGGTTCTGGTCAATTGACCAATCTTTTCTAAAACACCAGACGCCGGTTTTTTGATTACGGCGTGCTTTTTATTGAGGTTGAGAATTTTCTTTTCATCTAAAGCACCCAATAGGCTATCCACCACTGGAGTCGTCAAAGCAAAACCACCATTATTAATCGGCTTGGTTAAAATGGGGCGGGTATCAATTTTGGCCCGCACTCCGCGCCAATATAATTTTAGGGTGTTAGCTAATTTCTCAGCTAAATCTAAAGACAAATCTAAATTCATTTCAATAATTGTCGCCCGAATAATGGCATCTATCTCTTGGCCATACTCATCCAGCGTCGGAGCTGGAACTTCCTTCTTAAACTCTTCTGGTTTAGGCCCAACCACTTTGGTTACAAACAGTTGGCTTAGATCCATGCCTAAATAACTCGCTACGCCCAAAAAGACTTTTTCCTTTAGATCGGTGGCCAGGGCCTTAGCCTTGTCTTCACTTAAAGAAAACTGATCAGATAAATAAATCGCCAAATCGTTGACTAAAACAGCCTTAATCATCACCATCATGACGACCATAGCCAAATCAATTCCATATTTTTTCTCCAATTCATCAACCACTCCCATCACAAAAGGATTAGATACTTTTTCTTTGATTTTTGGATCTAGTTTGTTGAATTGTTCGAAATAATCAAACATAGTTGTGTAGTATTAAATGCGTAGCGATAAATAATTAACTCTTCTTTCGGCGTCTCTTGATTTCTTCCTTCACTACTCTAGCTTCCAGAGAATTAGGGGCATATTTAGTCAATAAAGAAATTAATTTGGCCTCTTCCGGATCAGTTCCCGCTTTGGCAATTTCCATTGGGACCTTAGTCGCAACCAGTTTGGGAGTTACTATCTTTTTAACGGCTGGGGCAACCGCTACTGCTTTGACTTCTTCTTTATTTTCTATAACCACCGGAGCTGGATTATCTTTTGGTTTACCCAAAATTGGTTTTTCCACGCTCACCTTCTCTACTGGAATTATTTCCCATTCTTCCATCGGTACATCACTCATAGACTCCGGAAAGAAAACTAAATTACGATAGAGTCGGAGCAAACGACGCACTATTTTCCTTTCTCCTTCAGTTAGCAATTGGGGGTTAGGCGAGGTAGCCAGATAACGAGACAGGACCACGGAATTATAGATATCACTGCCGTTTTCTTTAATAAAATCCTTCAACCAATTAGCCGCCGTCCCAGCCTTAGCGCCTTCGGCCCAGGTTAAGCTTTGCGTGGTAATCACTTCCTGATTGTCCAATAAGGTTTTATTAATCTTATTATGAAAATCCGGCTTATTACTCAACAAATAAATTAAAGCGCCATTTAAAGTATTAACCGCGTCAATATCGGTATCATTTAAAATTCCTTTTAGATCACCAGTAAATAAATCCAGAGAGGCATTCTCCTCTTCCACTGGATTGAAAGTGCTCTCATGCAAATCAACCAATTCTTCCAAGGATTCAAAATTTTTGTCTTCAATCACCTCGGCAAAATTATCTAAATATGGTTGATATATTTCCGGCCGATGTCCCCGTTTAATAATCTCCGCTTTGACATCAATCTTCAGAAAGGCAGCGACCGGTAAAAATAATTTTCCTAAAATATCCGCCGCTAATTTGGACTGTGAGGGAGCCGGGACTTTGGTGGCTTTCAGAGCACCGTCTAAAGAAGCCAGACTGAAGTCGGCGATAAAGATATCATTAACTATATTATCTAAATCATCGCTGGATAATTGGTAATCGGTTTCAATTTCTTTGGTGGCCTGATATTCAGCTGGAGAACCAAAATATAACCTGACCTCCTCTGGAAGCTCAACTAGTTTCTTCAAAAATTGCATTGCCTTACTTTCCATATAATATTGATGGGTGAATAATTAAATAATTATGCCGAAAGATTTGTGGTATAATCTTGAACGCTCCGAGCAATATTGTCCGCATCCTTATTCGGTATAGCAAAACCGGCATTAGGCATAACTTTATTCAACTGTTTAGTTATTTCTTTAAGATCAGTACTTTGATTGATTTTAACTCCGCTGGCATCTAAATTAACTTTAATTTCTTGTAACAATTGCTTATTGGAACTATTATTGGTAATGGATTTTAATAAATCATCTTTTTTCATTGAGCCCAAGAACTCTTTTTTCTGATCACGATTTCTCTTTTGCTGAGGATCGCTCATATCCGAGCTCTTACCAAAATGATTCAAATTAAAGCTGTCGACATAGGCCAATTTTTTCTTAAGATTATAAGCTTTTTTATGGTCATCATCAGTTTTAGCGCTTCCTTCAACCTCTCCAATTTTATTCCGCAACGCTAATTTAACAGTATTCTTTTGGGCGTCAGAAGACTTATCATATTGGCCTTGAAATGTCACATCTTTTAACCCCTCAGCAATAGCCTCAATGGCAATATTAATGGCATTATTGTCCAAACTCTTGATTTCAGAATGTCCATTTTCAAAACTACTAACAATTTGAGAATGGGCCTCTGATTTTTCTGTCGCCGTAGCACTATTATTTTCTAAAGTAGCGTATGGTTTCGCTATACTAGGATATTTAGTCGTTGCTGCATCATCCATGCTAGTATTAACTCGGTCATCATTCTTAAAGCGGTCACGAACTTTTTGAGCCTCTGCTTTGGCCTCATTAATATTAGAAAAATGACCTTTTTCTAAGGCAATAGTAACAGCCGCGGCATGCTCATGATGATCACTGGAATTTTTTATAACTTCCATTATTTTTTCCTTACCAGCGTTTTTTAATTCCTCTTTCTTGGTAGAAATTTTTTGAGTATTATAATTGGCAGCTCGCTTCAAATTAGCCTTACCGGATTTCTCCAGTTTTTCTTTCGCCATACCGCCGCCAACAACTCCGGCCGCCACTAAAATAGGATTACCAGTTAAAGCTCCGGCTGCCCCGCCAACAACAGCACCCAAGCCTCGATTAACCCATTTCGTGGCTTTTTCCTGATGAGCTTTAACTTTAGTAATTTTTTTATCTTGTTCTTCGATTCCAATCTTAGCTCCAGCCTTAATACTGCCTTCTTTTTCCTCTAATTTTGTCGCTCTGTCACTAAATCCAGCCTTTTTATCTTCAAGTGGTTTTTTTCTCTTGGATGTTTCTTTATCAAAATCATTATTAAATATGGCCAATTGCTTATCAACCTCCTCAGAATTACTCACGAGTCCAACTTTTCTTCTGTGGCTTTCAATCTCCTTTATCTTGGTGGCCTTCTCAGCGGTTCTGCTATTATCAATTTTATCTATTGCCTCTTGATTTTCCATTTTTTCGCTTGTTAGTTTTGTCCGATCCTCATTAACTCCCTCAAGTTGTTCGTTGGTGTTGGTTTCAATTCTTTTTTTAGTTTCTTCAGCTTCTTTTATTTTTCTATTACCTCTAAAATCAACGCCCCGAACAATTCCACTAGAAGTTTTTTGGACAACATTACTAGCGCCCTCCTTAATACCGCCAATTTTTCTATTAGCCCAGCCCGCATCATCTCTAGCTCGAACTGTTCTTTCCGAAGCTTTCATGTCCTTATATGACTTGTAAGCCATCTGGACTCTCTCCACGCCAGTCGCCCGTTTCAAACCGGTACCGACACTCTTCATGGCGCCACTACCCATTTTCTGTAATTTAGCCAGGCCCTTTCCGGCCATACCGCCAGCTTGTCCGCCCAATTGCTGTGATATCTGCAGACCGCCGATTAACATGGCGATGGAAATGATAAACTTGATCATATGATCCGGACTGCCCGCCTCGGTAATGGCCGCGGATGGACCGGTGGTGGAAGCGGTTATATTTGTCATCCCGGTGGCATCAGCTTTCTCTAAAGTCTTTCCGGCGAGCATCACTTGGTTTACCGGATCATGATCGCCGGGAGAGGTGACGCCGCCCAAAGAAACAAATGACAGCCAGATAAAGAAAGCGAGAATCGGACCGACGATTAAATTCTTGGAAAATTCTTCCCACCATTGAGACGCATATTTTTTTCCATCCGGAAAAGCTGACAAGAGATAGGCCATCGGAGACAACACGACATAAACCCAAATCATAATCATTCTCATGGCTAAAACGGCCAACATCGTGACTAAAGTAATCAAAGCAATGACGGAATACATCAGAGCCAACATATAAGCACCGACAATTGACCAAGCGGTAACTGCACCATCATCTTCTGCCGTGGTACTGCTATCAATACTCATAATCTTGTCGATGCCCAACATATTAGTCAGGTTGCCGGTACCGATGTCCTTGAAACCGTTAACAAAAGTGAGCATGATAACTTGAGCAAAATCGATAAAAACGCCACAAATCAATTTGGAGAAATTGATTAAGACCGCCATTAAAATTAATTTGGGCAGCAAAGTTTTGAAACTATAACGCTCCACCCGCAAAATAGTGGCGAAAGCGATAATCAAGAGAATCAAAATAAAAAACATGTTACAAACATCACGGACAATAGTCCAACCAAACTGAACCGGAGTAGCATTAATAAAATCATTATACTGGGCAAGCTTAATCAACACCCACATCACGAGCATAATGAGCAGCCCAATCACGTAAACAAAAGCGTAAACTATCCAACCGATCAATTGGGCGACAGCATCGCCGAACCAACTGGCTTGAACCGGATTGGCCAGAATAAAACTGCCTAAGACCAAAATAAAAACCAGCAAGAAAATTGATTGATTTTTAGATAAGCAAGATTTCATTTATTTTAAAAATTTATTAATCAAACAACCCCGATATCCAACCAAAGGTCTCTCCAATCGTACTATTGATAAGACCCACTACTGCGCCCATAATGGCCAGAACGGCGATAGTAATTAGACCGCAAAAACCATTGACGCAACAACAACAGCCTTTTTCACAAGTACCAATCTGTTCGCCGAACATCTCGGCCTGTTTCGGCGCCGCTTTTTTCATTTCCTTCGGTATCCACTCATGACCTAACTTGCAAAACATTTTTGGCCAAAGCATATGGCCTAAAACATGGATATCAATATAAATAATGGAACTGGAAAAACTAGAAAAAATAAGATTCTGCCAACACCATTTTAAAATACTAGCGGTCGCATCGTTCATCTTGGCTAAAACACCGGAAGCCGCCGCCGGATCTTTCTGCCCGGTACCGGAACTTTGAATCGCCTGCTCTCTTCTGATAATTGAGCCCATTTGGGCCAAAGGACTATAGCGATCAAAATTCATTTTTGGCTCTTCATTAGAATCAGGGCCCGAAGCAGCTTTGGCCTTATTCTTATCCTGCATCAAACGACTGGCCATGACATCATCGCCGGATTCGGCCGGATTCTGACCGCCGCCTCGATTTAATAATTGCTGATCAACGGCCATATTTTATTTCTAATTTTATCTCTTATCTATTCTCTATTTTACTATAAAATAAAAAAAATGGCAACAAAAGCAGGGGCCAATTAAGCCCCTGCTTCATAGCAATAATATTGGATTAAATAGAATTTTACATCATACCGCCCATACCTCCCATGCCAGCCATCGGATTAGAGGCGTGGCCGCCGCAATCACAGCCTTTTTCGCTCATTTTATCAGTAATAACGGCCTCCGTCGTTAAAAACATCATCGCCGCTGAAGCCGCATTTTGCAAGGCGCTTCGAACCACTTTAGTCGGATCAACCACTCCGGCCTTAACCAAATCTTCAAATTTATCAGTCGCGGCATTATAACCAATGGTCTTGGAACCGCCTTCGTTAGCCTTGATGATATGGTAAAGAACCAAAGAGCCATCCTTGCCGGCATTAGCCGCAATTTGTTTAATCGGTTCAATGACCGCATTATCAATAATCTCCGCTCCCACCGAATCAGACTTTTTGCCCTGACCTAATTTCTCTAAAATATTACCGGCCAAAATCAAGGCTAAACCGCCACCGGGGACAATACCTTCGGCCACCGCCGCTTTAGTGGCGTTTAGAGCGTCTTCAATTCGATCTTTCTTCTCTTTCATTTCCGCTTCAGTGGCGGCTCCCACTTTGATCACCGCGACACCACCGGCTAATTTAGCTAAGCGCTCTTGTAATTTATCTCTATCAAAATCGGATTCAGCCAATTCCATTTCTTGCTTGATTTGATGAACCCGAGAAGCGATACTTTCCTTGGCGCCCTGACCGTCAACGATAGTAGTGTTGTCCTTAGAGGAAGCTACTTTACGAGCGCGACCTAAGTCAGCAATTTCCACTGTGTCCAATTTCAAACCGATTTCTTCCGAAATGACTCGGCCACCGGTTAAAATGGCAATATCTTGAAGCATCGCTTTCCGCCGGTCGCCGAAACCGGGAGCCTTAATACCTAAGACATTGAAAGTGCCCCTTAATTTATTAACCACAAAAGTGGCCAGAGCTTCACCCTCAATTTCCTCGGCGATAATCACAATGTCTTTCTTGCCGCTTTGCAGAACTTTTTCTAAGAGCGGTAGAACTTCTTGCACCGAAGTAATTTTCTTGTCGGTAATTAAAATATAGGGGTCATTAAATTCCGCTTTCATGGAACTGGTATTGGTAATCATATAAGGCGAAACATAGCCTTTATCAAACTGCATGCCCTTCACCACTTCTTTTTCCACGCCGAAAGATTGACCTTCTTCAATGGTAATCACGCCGTCTTTGCCGACGCTGTCCATCGCTTCGGCGATAATTTTCCCAATTTCGGCATCGTTAGCGGAGATGGAAGCCACCTGAGCAATTTCTTCTTTAGTGGAAATAGTCTGGCTCATCTTCTTCAAAGAATCAACAATTTCAGCCACTCTCTTTTCTATCCCCAAACGAATTCCCATCGGATTAATACCGCTTGAAACTAATTTCAAGCCCTCATGAATAATAGCCTGGGCTAAAATAGTGGCCGTAGTCGTACCGTCACCGGCCGCATCATTAGTTTTAGAGGCCACTTCTTTGATAATTTCCGCCCCGATATTTTCCACTTTATCTTCCAATTCAATTTCTCGCGCCACAGTCACTCCATCTTTAGTGATGGTCGGAGCGCCATAACCTTTATCCAAAACTACATTCCGGCCCTTCGGACCTAAAGTAACTTTAACGGCATTAGCTAATTTATCCACGCCCTGCTTTAAAGCGCTGCGAGCAGCTTCGTCAAAAATAATATTCTTGGCCATATGGTTATTTTTATATTTATTTTAATTATTTAATGATTCCTAAAATATCATGCTCGCTGATTAGAACGCATTTGCCTTCATCCAGTTCCAACTCTTCCGCGCTATAACTTTTTTTATACAGCACTTGGTCGCCAACATTAACCGCCATCTTAGCGCGAGAGCCATTTTCCAATAATAGACCTTCGCCCACGGCTAAAACTTGGCCCTGGGCCGGACCTTCGTTTTTAACGGAATCCGGCAAAACAATGCCACTTTTAGTGGCGGTTTCTTTGGCCACCGGCTTAATCAAAACGTTGTCATTTAGAGGCATTAAGTTCATATTTTTGTTGGTTAATTATAATCTTTTTTTAGCACTCCAAAGGAGTGATTGCTAAAATATTTTAGCACATCCTCCGCCCTTGTCAAGACAGCAAAAAACCCGCTTTAATAGCGGGTTTTTGTAGATAAAAACTTATACGAAGTTTATTGAACTATAATGGTCCAGTAATCCTGCACACATTTTGACCTATTAAAAAGTTGATGGCCGGTATGGTATAATAGGACCATATGAAACAAAACAACAAAGTATCCAAAGAAGAAAAAGCTAAAATTGTCCTCGCCATTTTGCGAAATGACAAGACGGCTAATGAAATCGCTTCGGAGTATGGAGTCCATCCCAACATTATTTCCCGCTGGAAACAAACGGCCCTGGATGGTCTGCCGGAATTATTTGAAGACAAGCGGCAAAAAATTAATCGCCGTTT
>MNUV01000057.1 GCA_001871235.1 Candidatus Falkowbacteria bacterium CG1_02_41_21 | reverse complement strand
GCGATTAATTTTTTGTCGCTTGTCTTCAAATAATTCCGGCAGACCATCCAGGGCCGTTTGTTTCCAGCGGGAAATAATGTTGGGATGGACTCCATACTCCGAAGCGATTTCATTAGCCGTCTTGTCATTTCGCAAAATGGCGAGGACAATTTTAGCTTTTTCTTCTTTGGATACTTTGTTGTTTTGTTTCATATGGTCCTATTATACCATACCGGCCATCAACTTTTTAATAGGTCAAAATGTGTGCAGGATTACTGGACCATTATATATAATCATTTTCAAGTCCAAGTATTTTACCATCATCACTCACGCCTATTAATAATTTTCCACCATTAGAATTTAAAAAGGCGGAAATTGTTTTCGCAATTATATATTCCATTACTTTATTAGTATTTTTTTGATTATAATCCCAGCGAAGTGATGACTTAAATTCAACACTATCATTTTCTCCACCGCTAATTAAGGCGATGTAATCATTAATATCATCTTTATTCTCGTCATTAATATCATTATTAAAATTCTTATAAAAGTTTTCAATTTTTTTAGCCATTAGCCTTCGCCTCTGATCCAGAAAATCTTCATAATCATCAATGGTCATATCAAAAATAGTTTCCGGAATACAGTGCTGCTCTAAATTTTTTCTTAATTCCTTGAAATTTTTTAAATGGAGCGAAATATTGTCCGTCGAACAACCAAAAAGCTCTGCCATTCTCTTCTGAGTGAGCCAGATATTTTCTTCGGCATATAACACCTCAATACTCACCGACCCTTCCGGCGATTGATAAAAGGCAATTTGATTGTCTGGCATTTTTTTCATATTTTATAAAATATTATCTATAACCATTATATCACCACTAGACAAACAGTAAATCGGGATTTTTAACAGTAAAAGTGATATTAATATGAAACCACCCGAATAAATTTAAAATCAACGGCAATTTAAGCTAGCAAATTATTTTGTCAATAGCTCTCGTCAAAACTTATTAACCCAAAGATTTAATCCACTTATCCATAATCTGATAGATCTCCCGGAGATGCTCCTCGTCCCTGAAAGTATGCGGCGCATTTTTTATAACCTGCAATTCCCTTTTACCCGGCAATTTATCAAACAAAATCTTCTGATGACTTAGAGGGGTGGAGGTGTCCACTTCGCCCACCAGCAAAAGAACCGGCATGGTCAAAAAATTAACTTTCGGCAGTAAATCATATTTGAGTCTGTCGGCCATATGCGCCCACTTTAATCTCTTGGTTATCCCGCTACTATATCCGATGGTCGTCCGCCAACCGGTTTTTTCCCAATCGCTCATTTCCTCCCGGGTATGAGCTTCTATGCTAAGTTGGCCGCTGACCACGGTAGAAATAGGCGCCAAAGCTCTAACCTTTTCCGGATAGTTTTCCGCATATAACGCCGAACAAATCGCTCCCAAGCTATGACCGCAAAGGATAAACGGTTCTTGATAAAAAGCTTGAGTCTGAGACCAACTGATAACATCTTCCAGGTCTTCATAATAATTAGTGACGGTCGCATCGGAATAATTACCGTCGCTCTCGCCAAAAGTATTAGTGGTATCAAATCTGATAACAGTATAATTATTATCCCTAAAAGCTTTGGCAAAATTTTCTATGTGCGGTTGCTCCTTGAAGCCGCCCAAGCCATGCATCACAAAAGCCAGGCCTTTCTGGTTATCGGCTTTTTCAATCAAGACAGAAACGTTTTGATTATGACGATTTTTAATAAATATCTTTTCCATATTTTCATTAATCCTGGATGCAACGCACGGCAAAACCATAGGCTTGGAAGTCATAAAAGCGCACGATAGTGGTGGTGGCGGAGTCCAAGAATCGATGCCAAGCGCTATCTACGTCGTTAATGGTTGAAGTCCAGAAGAAACCATAAGTTCCCTGGTGATTGAAGACGCCGTCCAAATCCCGATAACTGGAGGGGATGGCGGTAAAGTTAAAGTCATTAGTGCCGTTCCAAGCCACCGGGGTGCTGGTCGCCGTCGCTTGGAAATTTCTCCGGCCGGAGTACAACCGGTCGCCGGGTCGCAACCGGGATCGGCAATTACCGTGCGGGTCAAAGAGGTAAAATTGGCGTCACTGGGAACATGCCAACCGACCGGACAAATTCCTTTGGCGCCTTCGACTGCGGAATATTGCATGGCTTCATCCCACTGGTATAAAGCGCCATAGTTAGCGCATTGAGCCATGGAATTATTGTAACAATACTTTTGAAAAATACCGTTGTCGGATTGCTCCGAAGCCCCGGCAAGTCTCACTCCGACGTTGAGATTCTTGGCCATCCAACACTCGCCGCCGATACTCACGGTCGGATAGGTTTCGTCGCAATAAGTGAAAGTGTCACCGCAAGTGCTAAAATTATAAAGGGTGAAATCGGAACAAACCGGCCCCTCGCTGCAATCAATGTCCACAATACCTCCCGGAGTCAAGCATTTCGGTCCGGGAGTGAGAGTCCCGGTGTTGCTTCCCAAACAAAAAGAAATAACATAGGAAGCGCCGTTAGAAGTTGAAAAATAATTAATGGCATTTTGAACGGCGGTACAAGTTCCGTCCATCGGCGTCGGAGCCGAAGGAATAACTTGCATATAAGTGGAAGTGGAATTGGTGGTAGTGGAATAGAGCTGACCGGCGCCCTACTCCGTGGCGGTGGGATAGCGATTGTTGTCATTAAAGAATAATTCCAGAGCGGTTTGGACTTGCTTCATGTCCCCCGCCCGCTTGGCATCACGGGATTTGGCCCGGGCGTTAGACAGAGAAATAATAGAGACGGTCGCCAAAATACCGATGATGGCAATCACGACGAGCAGTTCAATGAGAGTAAAAGCTTTTTTCGAGTTCATATATTTAGAGATTATTTGTCTTTTCTCAGCCCCCGCATCAGCTTCATATAGAACTCCAGGTTATTGAGACTGGCCAAATTCTGGCCCAGAGGTTCGTTCAGGCGGAATAAATGGTGCAGATAGGCCCGGGTTTGGCTCTTTAATGACATTATAGCACTACTAGCGTTTATTACCCTAAAATCACCCTCAAAACGGGCGTTATTGACATTTAACTGTTCATAGCCCAAGTTCCCCTTCTTTGCCATTAATAACCTCCCATGGCGGCCTTCCCGGGTCGGTATGACGCAATCAAAGATGTCCCAACCCATATCGGCACAGCGCTTGATATCTTCCGGAGTGCCGATTCCGAGCGCAAAGCGAATGGCTTTTGGGGGAATCAAATCGGCAGTATATTGCAGCACCTCGGCTAAAAAATTACCGTCTTTGTCCACCGGCCGAGCTCCGAAGCCATAGCCGTCAAAACCGATTTTGACGAGTTCCTCGGCGCATTTCTGCCTGAGATCCAATTCGGCTCCGCCTTGAATCACGCCGAAGAGGAGTGGTTTTTTGATGCCCGTCAGTTTTCTCTTCTTGATTTGTCTTCCATATTCTGCCTTGCATCTCTTCGCCCAAGCGATAGTCCGGTCAACGGCGATAATGAGTTGATCCCTGTCAAAGTCATTGGGCGGACAATCATCAAAACAAACCATCAGGTCCGTGCCCAAATCAAATTGAATCTGAATGGATTTCTCCGGACTGATTTCGTGCCGAGAGCCATCTAAGGGTGATTTGAAAATTACTTTCTCATCGGTGATTTTCCCCATCTGCGAATTTTTATGAATGAGTGAGAAAACCTGAAACCCGCCGCTGTCGGATAACAACGGCTTATTCCAATTCATGAACTGATGAATCCCGCCGGCCTTTTTAATCACTTTGGTTCCGGGCTGTAAATATAAATGAAAAGTGTTGACGACTAGGGCGGAGATGCCGACTCTAATCAAATCTTCATTGTTGGTCAATTTCACAAAGCCCCGAGTGGCATCCGGCATAAAAAATGGAGTGGGTAATACTCCATGAGCGGTTCTGATGTCGCCGCGGCGGAGCTTAGTTCCCCGCCGGGCGTTATTGATCTTAAACATAAAAAATTTTTATTACTGTACTCGCCCGTCATTATTCAAACTGGCGATATCATCATCATCCAACTTAGTGGTCTGCACCTGGCTGGTTTTGACAATCGTTTCCTGGGTATCAATGTCCAGCGCGGAAATAATCGCTCCGCCGGAAATGACCATAATCTTGTTGCGATTATCATCCACCGGGTTAACGGCGATGTTAAATTCGGCCGTGGCGTTATAGACCGTGAGCGGCCAGCGGCCGATGGACCAGATAATCTTGTTGGCGGCGCTGTCATAGTTAATGCTGCCGACTGAAGTCTGGACTCGGTCATCAAAAGAAATAGCCGGGGGCAATTGATATTCCACCTGGACGTTATTTAATTCATGCAAGTTGTTAATGATTTGCCAATAGACTTTCAGGCTGGTTTTTTGTCCCACTTGGGGCGGCAGGGGTCCGTCTCCGACCGGAAAATTATTTTCATCAAAATAACGGACCTGTTCTTTGAATCTCAGGTCACTGTTAATCTTGCTGTTAATCTCATTACTCTTATTATCACTCCCCTCCTTCAATTCTTCACTGTTGCCGATACTGAATTGAGCATAGCTCTTGATGGCGAAGTTCTGGCCTAAATCACTAGTGCTAAAATTACTGACATTAATGGAAAAATCAATCGTGCCTTCCTTGTTGGCCTCTAGTTCCGCTAACTCCGGAATCTCATTTTTAGTCCAAGTGATGATGCCCTTCTTCGGCTGCCCGTTATGCTTGTCTTTCAAGGTAGTCCAATCCAGAAAATCACTGTTCAGGGCGGCCATAATCACAATATCTTTCATGGGCGCATCGCCTTTGTTGCTATAGCTGAGGGAATAATTCAAAGTATCGCCGAAATTAACGTTGGTATCGCTTTTATTGCCGTTCAGGGACAAGCTTAGATTCAAACTGCTTTTAATGACATCCACCGCCACTTCTTTTTCGGCAAAAGTGTAATACTGATCATTCGGCGCTTTTTCCTCCAGCCGTAAATTTATCTTCTGTTGATCGTCAGTCTTCACCTTCACTTTATATTTAATCCGCACATTCTGCGTCCCGGCCTCAATCTTGAAGTTAGACAGTCGCCAAGTATCATCGCTGATTTTTTCCAGAGACAATAGATTGCCGGAAGAAGTGGCCGTAATTCCGTTCCCGAGCGCCGTCACACCCATTAAGGTCATGTTAACCGGAAAATTCATCACCAAATTAACCGTTCCGGGGACAGTCTCGTAATTACCGAAACTTAAATCAATTTCATTGTCTTCGCCCACTAAGGCCGTGGAGGCGTAGTTAAAGTCAACGTTAAAACCTAAAGCTTTGACCTTAACCACACTGGCGATTTCTTTCTTGAATTCGGTGCTGAAATTTTCCATAAAATAATTAACTTTAGCCAAAAACAAATTATCCTTGCCCACGGAGTTAATTATTTTACCTTTGATCTTGATGGTCCCACTGCTCTTCGGATCCAAATTAGATATCTCCCAAGTATTTTTGTTCTGCAGCGGACCGGGCAAACTGTCAATGAAGATAAAATTATCCGGATAAGTCACTTCAATCTTGATATTCTTTAACGCTCCGCTGGTTAAATTCTTGTAATCCAAATCATAAAAAAATTCATCGCCGGATTTTGTCTCCGCCGGCGCGGTCGCCGCCAAATCCAAGATATTAGTCCGGCTGGAACGAAATTTATCATAAGCCAAATAAGCGCCATAAACTAAAGCGCCGAAAAAGATGAGTAAGAAAATAATCTTAAAAAGCAAGCCAAAAAATCCATGGCCTCGTTTAATGATAATCTTCTTGACATCAATGATATTCCCGCTGGAATCTTCATAAATTTCTAACAGCTCATCATTGTTCTGAGATGAGCCATTATGATTCAAGCTCTCATTAATCTTAGCTTCAAATTTAGCCACTTCATTATCAGTAGCCAGAGGTCGTTCAATAAACTCGGATAACGAAGATTTTCGCTCCGGGTTGCCCTTAGGAATCACTGGGATGACTTTTGGTTCTGACATATAGTTTATTGTTATTTGATTAATATCTTATAATACTTATCAGCCGCTAAAGGTTCCTGCCTTTCCCAGCCATTATCTATTATATCTAAATTATCAGGATATTTCCAGAAAATCCGGACCCGGCCGCTAAACGACAAAGAACTGGAATAATTGCCGGCTGGGGCTCCCGGCTGTTTTTGGACTAAGAGCGAATAATCATAGACTATCGGTTCTTGTTTAAATAACCGATTAACCCAGGCTATCAGGCCGGTGGCAGGCTTCTGGAGCTTCAATTTGAAGGGCAAATGATATTTCAAGGTGATGATAGTATTCTTGCCGGGATCAACCATGCTCCAATTGGCAAAAACGGTCTTGCCGTTTTCGGCATAAACTTTGACGCCGCTTAATTCTTGAGTGGTCGCCTGGCCTTCGGTCTGAGCCAGATACTCATTGGTCTTCCAAGCCGGGTCCGGGCTCTCAAAATAAGTTTGGTCAGGCACGCTCCAGCCGCTGGATTCCAAGAGTTCACTGCCTAAAGGCACGTAAATCCGCATCCAATCAACATTGCGCATACCGGTAAAGGGCTCGCCCCGCACCCCGCGATGGGCTCGGGTAATAATCAAATTATCAATAATGGAGCCGTCGGCTTGAATCTCAATTTGGTGATTAATAGTTTCTTCCATCACCCGATCGCTTTTGCCGCCGGCGATATTGGTGTTGATGACCGATAAATAATCATTCGGGGCGAATCTCATTTTTCCGGCCCAGCCGTTCTCAATCATTTTTTGTTCTAAATTAGAATCGGAGAAATAAAACATAATCTGCTTGGCGCTCAAACTTTCATCGGTGATTTTAAGGAGCTTCAATAAATTCGCTTGATCCAATTTCTGCGGCAAGGTTTCCATAATTTTGCTGAGCAGGTCGCCGATAATAGCTTTGGGCTTGGCTTTGTCGGCAGCGGCTAATAGTTCCTCATTTTTTTTGACCTCGGCTGTTATCTTTTTCCCCAAATCGGTGGAGGAAGCATAGGCTTCCGGATTGCCGGTTTTTTCAATGATACTCTGGGCCACTTCCCAAAAATTATCGGCGGTGATGGTCACGCCATATTTTTCTTTCAAATCTATGGCTCCGGTGACGGTTAATAGTTTTTCAATCACGGTCGGCGTAAAAGTAATTACTCCGTCCACGCTCGGACCGTCGCTCTTTTCCAAAAACCACATCAGATTTTTAGCGGACAGCTCCCAATCCGGCCACCAATTAGCGTCCCAAAAATGCCACAAGGGGTTAACTAACCAAAGAGGTTGGGGCGCCGCCATCAGAACTTTGAGTCCGCCTTCGGTGTCATATGATCCCCCGCCCGGAACTTCAATATTTTTAATCTGGCCATCCCTTAAATCCACCAGCGCATAACTGCCGACAAATCCACCCGAAGCGCGCAATTCATTATTATTCTGAAAGACCAATAAATAGCGCTTGTCCATATTGGCCCCTAAAAACTCGTCCAGACCCACGGCCAAATTGACAAAATTGCTTAGGCCGTCTTCTAAAATCACTGCCTTGGCTTTCAAGTCGTTAAATTTTTGTTGATAATCAACCGGCAAAGATTTTATCTTGATGGTTTTAAGAGTTTGATTCAATTCTTTGACGTCGCTGATGGCGCTCCGGCCGTAAAGCACAAAATTCTCTAGGCGCGGTCCGATCGGTTCATTCATTCGGCCGCTTCCCACCAAACTGTCAAGCGCCAAGGTTAAATTACCGCCCAAGCGAGCGCTGACGGCTCCGGCCGCCAAGAGTGGCTGGCTCTGAGCCGCCAATTTTATTTTCTCGTCGTTCGAAAAAGACGCTAAGGCTAAAATCAGTTCATCAATTTCTTTGAATTGGGCTTGCGCTTTGATAAAATCGGCTCCGGCCGCGCTAAAATTTTTATTGGCTTCGCTCAGATTAAAATTGACGGCCGATTCCGAGGCTGACAAAATGCTGTCAATTCCGGATTGAGAATTACCGATCAAGGCTTCCTGCCAAGATTTGAGATTCAGGATTTGGTAGTAGGTCAAAAGCTTGAAAGGGATAATAATCGCCAGGAGAATCAAAATAAAAAATAAAATGGAGCGCCATCTTTTAACCGGAGAGACCGGCTCCTCTCTTTCTAAAATCTTGGCCGGGATGACTTTGCGGACCAAATCCAAAGTCGCAGTGACAATCTTTGGTTCCGGTTTAAATTTCCAGCGATGAATTTTAATCACCGGGAACTTCAATCGCGGCCAATTGATTTTGGGCAATTTAATCTGAGGCAGATGCAATTGGTTATAAACTCGCCGACTGAATATCACCAACTGATAAATCAAACGATAAAGCGGATAAAACAACATCTGTTTCATCTTGACTGAATCAAAATTTAAAAACTCACTCTTGGTTTTATCGGAAGTTAAAAAATCAGCGGAATTCTTAACCGGAGCCGAATGAGTCACAATATTGGGATTAACCGATCGCTCCTGGAAGGAAGAGCTGGTGGGTTTCAAATCAACCACAAAAGACGACTGATCCGGCCCCAGTTGTTCACCCGCCACGACATTGATTTTTACTTGATGCCTTTTAATGGCCATACAAAACTAAATGATATATTTTAGAGGTGGCATAAGCGCATTCCCACCAATTATATTTCTTGGCCCGGCTGAAACCTTTCCTGACCAAATCCGCCCTTAAATCCTCATGACTAATCATCTTTTCAATCGCCGCCTTCATCTGTTCATCATTGTCCGGATTGAAATAATAAGCGGCGTCACCCAAAATTTCCGGCATACTGGATTTATCGGAACTTAGGACCGGACAACCCTTGACCATCGCTTCTAAGGGCGGTAAACCAAAACCTTCATACAAAGACGGAAAAATATAAAACAAAGCGCGCTTGAAAAGTATTTCCAATTCGGTGTCCGGCACATATCCGGAAAAAATTATCGGGCTGGTCGCTTGATTTTCCTGGTATAAATCCAAAGACTTGGCATAGTCCTTGACTCGGTTATAGAAATAATCGCTCTTCCCTACCAGGACCAAACGTAGGTGCGGATATTTTTTCACCACCGCAGCAAAAACCCGAATCAAACCTTCCAAATTTTTATGAGGATAGGCATTGCCGATATACAGCAAAAAATTATCTTTAATCTTATAACGCTCCAGAGTTCCCTCTTCATCCAATTTTTTGACAAATAAAGTGTCATGGCCTTTGGCCAAATTAGCCACACCTTCATAAGTGACCGCTATCTTCTGCGGCGTGATATGAAATTGTTCCATGATGTCATTCTTGGTAAATTCCGAAACGGTAATAATTTTTCGGGATCGGTTGAGGGCCAACCAAATAACTAAGCGATAGGCTAAATTTTTTAATTCATAAACCACCGGGGAGAGCGTCGTCGCCCGAACCGTGGGAAACTTGGTTAAGATCAAATCATGGACCGTCACCACAAATTTATTCATGGTCAGAATGGGAACATTAAAATGAGGAAAATGGATCAGATCTAAATGTTCTCGTTTAAAATAAAACGGCAACAGAATCTGCTCCTTCCAGGTATACCACAGAATATTTACTTTGACCTTTTTAATGCGATCAGTTTCGGTGGCCGGAATGATAAACTCATCAAAATTATTAACCCCCAGAAAAATCACATAATCATTATCCCTATCAATATTAATGATATTATCAACTATTTCTTGAGTATAACGCCCCAAGCCCTTGCCCAAAGGACCATAGAAGCGAGCGTCAATCCCAATTTTCTTTTTGCTGTTAACCATCATAATTTTGCCTTAGTTTGGCGCAGTTCTTTAATCGATAATCCCAAAAAGATAATGATTAAAATCACCATGTTGAGCGGGGCCAGCCAAAAGGGATATTCTTTGCCGAAACTTTCCGTGACCATCAAAAGGCCTAACATCCCGATAGAATACATGGCGCCGTTTTTCAGATAAGCGAATTTAGAAATCAAATTAATCCCCTTAATGGTAAATTCCCGGATGATAAAAGCGCCCAGACCGTTACCGATAAGAATCAGCGGGACACTCAGGGTAAAAGCAAATGCGCCGATCACGCCGTCAATGGAAAAGCTGGCATCCAAAATTTCCAAGTATAAAATCTTGCTCCAGGCGCTCAAGCCGCTTCCGGCCATTATTTTTTTTTCCTGCTCCTCGGCGTTCTTTTTGAAACCGTCGGTGATGAAAAAGGCGCTGATACCGATTGTCGCCGCTAAAGCCAGGATGGGATTAATTTTTAAAGAAATATAAACGACTAGAACGGTAAAAATGGAAGACAAGGCATAAAACCAAACTCCTTGCCGATGAATAAAATCTTCCACCAAAAAAGCATACTTCTTTTCTTCCAGAAATAACCACGATAAAAAAACAAAGAATAAATAAACGCCGCCCCCTAAAAGCAGTAGCGGCTTAGAGGCCGTCAAATATTCTTTGATCTGAGGATCACTGGAAAAAATGGCCGTCATCACGCCCCCGATAGTGAGCGCCGGATTGGCCATCCAAACGATTAAAAAAGGCAGAAGACCCCGCACCACAAAAACGGCAAACAATAAACCCCAAAATAAAAATATCTTCCGATATTTTTCCGGCATGGTCTTCAAGACATGGGCATTAACAATGGCGTTATCCACGCTACTGATAATTTCAAACATGGCCAAACCTAAAACCACCACCAGAATATTCCAAAACATAAAGTATTTAATAAATTAATTAACCGAGAGGCAAATTAGACGGCGGGGTGTTGGCCTCATCTTCAACCGGGATATTATTAACCGGTTTTTTATCATCCAGCGAATAAATCGGCTCTAAAGTATCCCGCCAAACAGAGATGTCTTCTTCCGTCGGCAATGATAAAGGCGGCTTAGCCTTTTTCATCGGAGCCTTCTGAACCAAAGGAGCATTAGTGCTGGCCTCCAAGGGAAAATGCCAAATACTAGCCAACTCGGCAATAGTATAAATTCCCGGAATCCGACCGGAACCCGCATCCCGATTAATATAATTATTAACAATATTAGTTTTACGTTGGTTCAACCGGTTGATCTTGTTGAAATAAGTAGTACTGGTGGCGGTATACTTCATATCGGGCTTGAAACTGTTTAAATCCAGCGCCGCAAATTGTTTAATATAGCCGACAAAACCATTGGCTACTTTCTTGGGCGTAAAAACTTCTTTTTTAGCAATATAAACCATCCGAAGCTTAGCCAAAAAGCCTAACTTAGCCGTTTTTTCATGTAAAGCCTCCACTTGTTTTTTTTGCTTCGGTTTAAGTTCCAACATTTTGAGCGGAGTAAATTCTTTTTCTTTCACTTCCACGTCGCCCCAGATACTATAAATCGCTTCACTGATGGCTCCAATGACATCCACCACAAAATCAATGATACCGTTAAAGAAACTGACGGTTGGCTTCTTCCCCATAATTTTCTCCACCTCAACATCGGCTTCCTTAACCCAATCAAAATCAGTGGGAATCACCAAAATCTGGTACCAAAGCTGTTCCCCCTTCTGTAAACTGCTGCAGAGGTCCATCAGACTGGCCATGGGATCCTTGTAATAAGTTTCATCCGGACCTAATTTATGTTCAAATTCTTCATACAACTTGATCGGAAACATCTGATTGGAAACCTGAATAAATTCCGCGCCCCAGACATCATATTCTTCATGCGGAAATTTCCGCGGCAGGCCCTCGGTATAATCATCAATCTCCGAAATCTCCGTATCCGGATATTGAGAATAAACCGCTGACTCCACCAAATAACGGAATTCAACCGGAGTCCGGATGATAAACTGCGTATAGCCATCGATACTGACAATTTCAAAACTGAAAGATAATTGAAATTTACCTTCCCAATATTTTTCAAACCAATTAAGGGTCGAATGAGCCCCGGCCAAATAAGCCAGCATATTTTCTACCGCTCGCGGCGACTGCTCATTCCCGCGCGGGATATCAATGGCCAAAAACATGAATTTAACTTTTTTTAAAAAACCCATCTGGACTTTTATCAGCCACATTTCCTTAGCAAAATATAAATACATCAGGGCAATGATAATCCAGCCGTAATAGGCCATAAAACGCCAGAGCATGGTTTCCGGCGGTAAATTAAAAAATTCACTAATTGAGGATAAATCAACGACAATATTCATAAAAAATAGCTTAAGGGTTAATCCAAGTATTAACTCTATTTTAACATACTCGCCAAAAAATAAAAAGACGCCGATTACTTAAAACCGACGTCTTCTCTATCTAAATATCTCAGGTTTATTTATTCCACTCTTTCAGGCCATACATACCGCGATCGGTCAAAACATAGCGGTCATCCAAAATCAATTCATTATGGCAGGTGCCGGAATTAGCTTTTTTATGATCAAAACCAACTTCATTAATTTTATCGGCAATTTCGGTAAAATGCATCGGTTCACCATTATTTTTCAAAACTAAATAAATTTTATCGCTAATTTTCTTCGGGTTGATTTCCGGCCAGTCACTCAGACCCCAATTGCCGAATTTATTCCGATCAATATTCTTGGCAGCCTGAATCAAAGAATAAAGCGGTTTGTTGGTATTGATAATTTCACCCAATTCCGGAAAAACTTCACTTTTGAAAATTGAGGTAATATCACTGTCCGGACCGGAATTTAATTTATTTTGATGCTTGGTATAAGAATCCAAACCTTTAATCATGGCCAATAATTCCTCAATATCAACGGTCTGTTTGATCTTATTAATTTTGCCGGTTAACTCCCCCACAATTTCTTCCAAATGAGACACGGCCTGATCTTTAATTGAATAGAAAGGATTAAACTTATCGGATTTATCAGTCTTCTCCACGTGATCTTCCAATAGTTTAGAAATGATAAAATCAAAATTTTTCTTATAAAGTTCCCGTTCATTATCGGAACTCTTAGCATCAATGCAGAACAGGGCTAAAATATCCAACAAGAATTCTTGTTCCATCAAACCGCCGTGGACTGACAAAAGCTCGCTGACAACTTTCTTGATATCAGCCAAATAAGTTTCTAAATTTTCCAATTTTTTTAATTTCTTGATGCTGCCGGCTTCAATTTGACGAACTCTTTCCCGAGTCAAATTATGGAGACCGCCGATTTTTTCCAGAGTTTCCGACTCATTGCCGTTCAAGCCAAAACGACGCACTAACACATCGCGTTCGCGTTCCATTAAATCGCCAAAAAGAGAGTTGACGATTTTGACGGCATTTAACTTGTTCAGCTCTTCCGTTTTTTTGCTCTTTACAATTTTTTCCAAGACATTCTCCATATAAATAAGGATTAATATTTTTATTAACTATATATTGGCACATTTTTTTTACTTAGTCAAGGGGTTTGACCGACCAGCTTTTATCCCTATTTATCCATCATTTTCTCAATAATGCTGGGGTTGACGATAACCTTCAAGACTTGCCTTTTAGCCCTAATTTCTTTCCAAATCTTCCTCAAGGTTATCAACTCTTTAATCAGATAGGGCTCAAAAAATAGAGCAAAAAATAGTCCTAAAAATTGGTAGCGCCAAGTGCGCCATTTAACCTGAAAGGAATAATTCAAGTGAGAATATTTCAAAATTAAAATCCAGTGGTTCAAAAACGACCAGCGCTTCACAGCTCGACTCTTGTTCTTCCGATTATGGATAATCTGTCCCCATCCTTCCCCCAGCGGGCTGGCCGTGCGGTCGTGGTAGATAATGGCGGCCGGAATAAATTTAATTGGCCAATTAGCCAGTGTCAAACGATAAGACAAATCCACATCTTCCTTATACATGAACATCAGCTCATCCAAATATTCTCCATTGTAAGCCACCTCGTTTAAAGCCGCCATTCTAATCAGGGCGGCGGCGCCGGTAAATCCGAAAACTATTTCCGGTTCAGAGGAAAATAACTCCCGTCCTTGATGCCGATCGGAAAAACGGTGGCTGGAAGTGATAAATAAACCATCGCTGTCAATAATCTTGGTTTGAATCTTATTCGCAAAATCCCATTTCAAAATTCGCGGGGCGACGGCGCCCAAAGACGGATTATTATCCAAAGCTTTAATTAATTTACCAATACTATCGGGAGTCAAAACCGTATCGGGATTGAGCATCAGAAAATATTCGGCCCCCAATTCACTCGCCCGTCTAATCATCAGATTATAAGCCTGGGCAAAACCGAGATTGGAACCGGCCCAGGTTAAATCGATTTCCGGAAAATTATTTTTCAAATAATCAGAGTTGCCGTTAACCTCATGGTCACTATTATCTATCGCTAAAATCCGATAATGCTTCCCGATCTCATAATCGCCGAAAGTAGTCGCTAAAGCGACTTTTAAACTGGGAAGGAAAAAAGGCAGGTATTTGGCAGTGGAGTCGTTGTAAGTGATGAACCCGATGACTATTTTCATATCACCCTATTCTATAATAAATTGGCTGAGACTGCAAATTATGTTAAAAAACAAATTATTTGGCAGGCAGGCTCTACGTCGAAAAGTGTGTATAAAAAAGAAGAATTCTGTTAATATATTGGTGAATATAAGCCAAAAATTAACAAAATCCTTCTATGAACAATTTTACAAAAAACTTCCTGAAAATACAAGGGTATAGAATTTTGGAAATAAAAAACAATAAAAAAGATGAATTAGTCATTAGAATCAAAAAGAAGGAAAATCGCCGGTGTCGTTGTCCCAATTGTGGCAGCAACCGGATATCTTGCCATGCCAAGGGAAAATATAGATTAA